>NZ_JABKCA010000030.1 GCF_013166655.1 Lentimicrobium sp. L6 | reverse complement strand
TCTTTAATCCGAACTCTTTATTCTGATTCTCCCCATAAAAATTAACATGAGCCGTCTTTATCTAGATAAATAATCATAGTCTAGGCAAAGACGCTCGATTTTTTAATGCTTATTAATATAGCATTTTTCCTTATCTCAAGTAAAAATAACTATCTTAGCAACGCTATCTGTGATGGGTGTGATTTTTAAATTATGCCCAATAGAAACAACGCTGCTAAGTGTAAAAATAAAAGCTGAGACAATAGTGAATCCAAGAGTTGTAGCCCGTTTCAACAACTTTGAAACTTGACAGGAAAGGGCCATGCAGTCGGCTACATATTCTTATACTAAATGTTTTAAATCAAACCATTTAATATGCCAAAAGAAAAAATCATCGAACTTAAAATCTATGACAAAAAAACTGGAGTGATCAATACGCTCGTTATTTGTGGATCGGAATGGGACTTTTTTTATCCCCTTTGCTATCATTGTCCTAACCCATACCAATGAAGAAATCTCAGCAAACCCATTCCTTAAAGGATATAGCTATTTGATGATCCCTTTAGTGGTCGTATGTGGAGCTTATAAGGTTGTCGATTCTTATGAAACCCATATGAAGAAACACGGCCCAATAAGCTCCTTAACACTATCTGATAAGGCAATAGAATTATTCAACAAGGAATTTACCTACTCAAACTTACAACATATTACTATTCGACTCAGGGATGAGAAAGTGCAACCATTGCATTCAGCAAACAATTATCTTAAAATTGAAACTTTTAATGACACATATGAACTAGCCCTTGTGATCGACTCTAAGGAAGATCTTGAAACAGTCAAAAAGGCGGTCGCGCATTTTAAATCAAAGGATGTGTCAATCATATTTAAAAACATTTTTTTAAAAACAAAATTATAAGAACGAAATATTTGCACCGTTATTTGCACCGAAAACCTCTGTAGTACCAGTGTTTAAGGGCTATTTGAGTCTTGTTGGGGGTGCTTTTACAGAAAACAATAACAATCATATTTTAAATCCCATATCCAACATGAATACCCAAGCTGATATGGATGTCCTCAGGATCAAAGGCGAATTCGAGAAGAGGTCCAAGATGGAAATCATAAATCTCAAAACCATATGAGGTTTCAAAATGAAAAGCAAAATTTACCTCTGAGCTTCCATCTTCAAAAGTTATTCCTGGCGATACTGCTAAATGTAACCTTTCCATTGGGCTATATCCACCTACAATTCCGAATGTATTGTGACCATGCTCATCAAATACCCGTTCGTATCCAAGTCCTAGCCCAAATTTTGAATGTGGTAGGGAACGAATATAATGAAGGTGAAGTCCATATGCCAATTCTTCGGCATTAGTGAAATACACAAGTGAGTTGGCAATACCAAGCTCGTTTTTGTGATGACTGTGGGTATGATTGTGTTCTGTGTTTTGAGCAAAAAGATTGCTTGAGATTAGACTAGCTAAAATGGCGATATATATCGTTATTTTCATAAATAAGCTTTGATGGGTAGTTATTGTGTTTAAATGATATGAGCAGGCAATTTAGTGAATATAGTTTAATGCTATTGTCGTTTTCAATAAATTAACAAGCTAAGGTGGTTTTATAATTGTTTATCTATTCACCGATAATTTCTATGAAAGCAATCGGGATACAGTATTGTGTATCAGTTGGATGATTGGTGTTTGGGTGCCTAAATCCTGAGAGGTGATCGCGATTTACACTCAAAAACGAATATGAGCCAAGAGGCTAAAAAAGGATGCTTATACCATTCAAAAAGTGGTTTGTTATAGTCCTTTTGATTCTCCAAATACTATTTTTGGTTTTATCTAAGAAACACTTGTTGAGCTAAAAAAAAAGATGCAATTTTACCTCGAATTTAAAAAAAGACTCTAATGATTTTTAGTTCTCTCGTATTCTTATACGTATTTCTGCCAACCGTTTTGTTGCTATATTACATGATCAGAAAGTCTTATAGGAATTATTTACTTTTTTTGGCGAGTCTAATCTTTTTTGCTTGGGGTGGGGTGAGCTACTCTGCTTTGCTCATTGTCTCTATTATTTTTAATTATTTAATTGGAAGGCGGATTGCCGTTTCTGAAAAAGCTAAAGTTTGGCTTTTATTTGGTGTTATTATTAACATATCGCTGTTGGGTGTATTTAAATATGCTGGATTGTTTACCGAAACCATAAATGTATTTCTGGGCTTAACCCAAAACTCATTGCTGCCTATACCTGAAATATTACTGCCCATAGGAATTTCATTTTATACTTTTCAGGCCATGTCCTATTTAATAGATATATATAGAAAAGAGGCTGAAGTCCAAAAAAACATTGCTAATCTAGGCCTTTATATATCATTATTTCCTCAGTTAATAGCTGGACCCATTGTAAGATATCATGATATCTCCTTGCAGATTAATAACAGAGCACATACTTATGAGAAATTTTCAGAAGGTGTATTGAGGTTTGTTTTAGGCTTAGCAAAGAAAACACTGATTGCTAATAATCTTGCTATTGTAGCTGATCAAGTTTTTAATACCCCAGCTGGAGAAATATCTACATTGGCGGCATGGATAGGCATTATTGCCTATACTTTCCAAATCTATTACGATTTTGCAGGCTATTCTGATATGGCTATTGGATTGGCTAAAATGTTTGGATTCGACCTTCTCGAGAATTTTAACTTCCCTTATATCTCTAAATCAATTCAAGAGTTTTGGAGAAGATGGCATATTTCTCTTTCAAGCTGGTTTCGAGATTATCTCTACATCCCTTTGGGAGGCAATAGAATTGGTGTGAAGCGTACTTATGTGAATCTATTTATTGTGTTTTTTGTTACTGGTTTGTGGCATGGCTCCAGCTGGAACTTTGTGGTATGGGGACTGATTCATGGTTTGTTTATTGTTATAGAAAGACTCGGATTTAAAAATACGCTAAAAAAATTACCTGCTTTGTTTTCTGGAACCTACACTTTGTTTATTGCCATGATGGCTTGGGTGTTGTTTAGAGCGGAGGATTTTGGTTTTGCTAAGGAGTTTTATATGACTTTGTTTGGTTTTTCAAACACAACAGATATCGATGTTGATTTAGCATTAATGATAAATTCAGAGTTTGTTTTAAGTTTGATGATTGCTATTTTTGGTGCTTTTGGTGGATTCATGTTGATAAAAAAGCAATTATTGAAGACTTTAAGTACAAACCTCCTCGCAAAACTAAAGCCCATAAGCTATTCTTTATTCATTATCATCATCATGATTTTGGTGACCACTTATTTGGCCAATAGCACTTATAACCCTTTTATTTATTTTAGATTTTAATAGCCAATTATGATGAAGTTAGCTGTAAATATTAGTTTTTTAGTCCTGTTATTCGCTTTTTCCCTGAATCATCTTTTTCATATTGTTCATAAAGAAGATACTTCTGAGAATAGAAAGTTAGCCGAAAAACCTAAACTTGATATTAATCAATTAGATCCCTATCCTAATGCTTATAATGATTATTTTAATGATCACTTTGCTGGTAGAAACTATCTTATTGATATATATGAATGGTTGAATAATAGTGTATATCAGAAAAAAACGAGTAGGGGTAAGTATATCAGAGGAAATGATAATTATGTTTTTGAAACTTCAAAAAACCTGCCTGTTTATACTGGCAAGAAAACCATTAGTAATGAGCAATTAGAGCGTATGGCTCTTGAATTTCAAAAGCGTAAAGAATATTTCAACAACAATGGAATGGAAATGTATATCCTCATTATTCCATCTAAATATAAAGTATTGTCGGAGAAGTTACCTATGCTCATTAGAAAAGGCTCCCAAAATATGGGAGATAGGTTTATTGAATATTTTAAAGCAAATACCAACATTGCTGTTATAGATGGATTGCCCATCTTGAAAGAGAAAGGCAAAATAGATCCTGTGTTTTTAAAATATGATACCCATTGGAATCAATTGGGGGCTTTTTATGTTTACCAAGAACTGGTTCAGAGTATTTATGCTGATATGGGTATTTCCCAATCAATGGATACCTCATTGTTTACTTTTGAAAGCTATGATAAAGAGGGTGGTAATATGAAAAATGCTGCTGTCGATCAAAGTGACTTTGATTTTGGATATCGTATTTCACCAAAGAATATGACCTTTAAAAAGGATTCTGGATACCGACATCATGATCCCGATTTCAGATATGGGGATTTTGAGTTTTGTAGACGATTTAAATCTTCGAATTCTGATTTTCCCAAAGCTATAATTTTTAGAGATTCATTTGGCAATACTAGTTTATCCTTCTTACCTGAGGTTTTTAGTGAAACAGTATATATTTGGGACGATTGGCAGTACAA
Source organism: Lentimicrobium sp. L6 (assembly GCF_013166655.1). Classification (NCBI taxonomy): domain Bacteria; kingdom Pseudomonadati; phylum Bacteroidota; class Bacteroidia; order Bacteroidales; family Lentimicrobiaceae; genus Lentimicrobium; species Lentimicrobium sp. L6. The sequence goes on along the minus strand of NZ_JABKCA010000030.1, from coordinate 50,182 downwards.
ATTTAATAAGGAAATTATTGATATTGAAAAACCTGATGTGGTCATTTATTCCATTTATGAAACCTATATTGATAGATTATTGCAGGAGCCTTCTTTTGTGGAGCCAGATATAGAGCAGGATAAAGAGGACGTTCAATAGGGAGTCAGCCAATAAATTACCCAAATACAAAGCGAAAAACTTCCTCAATCTTACTGACTGCCACTACTCTAATACCTTTGTCCTTTTGGAGGTTCTTTCCATTATATTTAGAAACCACTATAGATTCAAAGCCCAATTTCTCTGCTTCTGATATTCTTTGCTCAATGTGATTTACCGAGCGTATTTCTCCTGATAAGCCTACTTCTGCAGCAAAAGCAATTTTTTGATCTATGGCCACATCTTCACTACTGCTTAATATGGCACAAACTACGGCTAAATCTATTCCAGGGTCGACTACCTTAATTCCTCCAGCAATATTGAGAAAAACATCTTTAATACTCAACCTAAATCCGCTTCTTTTTTCTAAAACAGCCAATAACATATTGAGTCTACGGGCATCAAATCCAGTAGTGCTTCTTTGAGGTGTTCCGTATACCGCGCTGCTTACCAAAGCTTGAATCTCAATTAGCATAGGTCGCATACCTTCTATGCTTGCTGCTATGGCTATGCCACTCAGGTTATCTTCTCTTTGTGAAAGTAATATTTCAGAAGGATTGCTAACCTCTCTTAAGCCATTGCCACTCATCTCGAAAATCCCCAGCTCCGAAGTGCTACCAAAGCGATTCTTTACAGTTCTTAAAATCCTGTAGCCATAGTTTCTGTCTCCTTCAAAATGTAAAACCGTATCAACCATGTGCTCCAAGACCTTAGGGCCTGCCAATCCTCCATCTTTGGTGATGTGACCAATCAAGAAAACAGAAGTATGGGTTTGTTTGGCAAACTTCTGAAATTCACCAGCACATTCTCTAACTTGTGAAACAGAGCCGGCAGAGGATTCTATATGTTCGCTTTGTAGGGTTTGAATGGAATCCACAATAAGTACTTTTGGTTTTACTTCTTTCACTTGCTGAAAGATTCTTTGGATATTGGTTTCGGTAAGGAAGTAGCAATCGTCGGAGGTGATATTTAATCTTTCCGCTCTCATTTTTACTTGTTGTTCGCTTTCTTCTCCACTGACATATAGCACATCTAGATTCGTCATCTTCATGGCTAATTGTAGGAGGAGGGTAGACTTTCCAATCCCGGGCTCTCCACCCAAAAGTATCACTGAACCCGGAACTAAGCCTCCTCCTAGTACTCTGTTGAGTTCCTCACTTTGAGTATTAAGTCGGCTTTGCTCTTCTACCGAAATATCTTTGAGTTTACGAGCTTTGCTTTTAGCTGGACTAGTTCCTATGGCATTGGCGGTATCGCGCCAACTGTCTTTGGTACTTTCTTTTTCAATAATCTCTTCCACAAAAGTATTCCACTGATTACAACTCGGGCATTTCCCAACCCATTTAGGCGATTGTGCTCCACAATTTTGACAGAAGAATGCTTTTTTTACTTTGGCCATGATCTTATTGTTTTTTTTGAGGAGGTAAAATTAGATAAAAAGCTTTTCTTATTTATCATTTTCTAGATTCATGATGTGATTTTTTCTTCTTAGCTAGTGAATGTTTGTTCTGGTGTATAATACTGTGAATCAGTCAAATGTTAAAAAAATATTTTTTCTTGACCTTGCCTATTTACTGTTATAATTTTAACAAATCGTTTATAATCACTTAAAATCAAAATCTTATGAAAAAATCAATACTTATTGTTTCGAGTTTATTATTTTTTAGTGCCTCCTTGTTTTCCGCTACTTGGCGGGTGAATAATTTCCCAAATGCTCAAGCTGATTTTACCACTTTGTCGGCAGCCATTGAAGCGGCGACTGATGGAGATGTGATTTATATTGAAGGAACGGGCTTAAATTATGAAGAAGGGCAAATTAATTTAACTAAATCACTAACCTTTTATGGTACAGGTTATTTTTTGTTGGAAAATGAAGATACTCAAGCCAATCACTTGCCTGCTGTTGTGAGTGTTATGCTAATTGTAGATGCAGGTAGCGAAGGGAGCCTTTTTTCTGGAATCAGCTTCGTTGGTGGTTTATTATATGTATATACAAGTGAGATTACCTTTGAAAGATGTCAGATTTCTAGCGAAATGAGATTACGAGGCTGGGATCAGGACATCTCTAACTTTATGATGAAACAATGCTACGTTTATGCTAATTTATGGGTTTGGGACATGGCCTATCCATCATCAAATATTGTATTTCAAAATAATGTATTCTTTGATGGCATGAGTTTGAATAAAGACTTAGGGAGTTATGTGGTCAGGAATAATATTTTCGCAGGTCATTATTCTTCTCTATTTGGCGTTAATATGACTGTGCAAAATAATATTATTGATGGAGGAGTCAATTCTAGTGTGGGGAATAATAATTTAGTAGAAAATAATATTATTGGAACAGGAGAGATGCCTGAAATGGGTGAGAACAATATAGGCGGAATTGTGTTGTCGGAGGTTTTTGTGGATTATCCAGATGGCGAAAATACCAGTCCTGATGCTATGTTTGTATTGCAAGCAGGTTCAGTAGCCCAAGGCCATGGTATGGGTGGAATTGATTGTGGTATTTTCGATGGGAATTTTCCCTATATCTTAAGTGGTTTGCCTCCCATTCCACGTATTTACGAATCTAATATTTCTGGTGTTGGAAATACCAATGGTCTACAAGTTCATATTAAAGCAAAATCTCAACATTAATCTAAAGGTCATGAAAAAGCAATTAATAATATTGTTGGCCTTTATGGTCACTTGTTTGTATGGTCAGCAATTAAATCAAGTAGAATATTTCTTTGATGAAGATCCAGGTTTCGGTTTGGCGACTCCCATCAGCATCAATCCCTCCGAAGATGTTGAGATTATTGAAAGTCTCGATATATCTAATCTTTTGCCAGGTTTTCATAGCCTATTTGTTCGAATAAAAAGCGAAAATGGAAGCTGGAGTAGTGTTTTATCAAAAGGCTTTTATATAGAAGCAAATAAAGGGGAAGCCTCCCTAATTAGTGAGGTAGAGTATTTTTACGATCAGGATCCGGGATATGGAAATGGGTTTCCTTTTCTTGAATTTCAACATCATAATGAATTACAATTGAGTTTTTTGGCAGGAGTGAGTCAATTGGAACCTGGAACTCATGAATTCAATATCAGAACCATGAATGACTTGAATCAGTGGAGTCAGACCTTTTCTCAGCAATTCGACTTGCTCAATTGTGATTTAAGCATTTCTGGTTTTATCTTCGATGCGGATGAAACCCCTATTCCATCTGGTATGTTGGTTCTGTATCAGTATTTTGGCGAAGGATCTGCCGTGGGGGTAGATACGCTGTATCTTGAGGATGGGAATTATGAGTTTTCTCAGGTTTGTCCCAACTCGAATTATTTTATAAAAATAATACCAGAAGATAATAATAGCTTTCTTCCCACCTATTACGGTGATACCCCTTATTGGCAAGAGGCTGCCATCATTTCCACCCAACAATCTAGTCTGTTAAATATGAATATCATGGTTTCCTCTTTTTCGGAAATGGATGCGGGGACTAGTCAAGTGAAAGGACATATTTATCATGCTGAATCAAGAGGAGAGCCTGTTAAAAATGTGGATGTGATACTTGAATTTGATGCTGCTGATGATAAAGGAAACTTTCTTCCTGTGGCTTACAATAGGAGTAATGACATTGGAGAGTGGAGCATGTCGAATCTTCCTATAGGGAATTTCAGAATAAAAGTAGAAATACCTGGTTTAGAAATGGATACTACCTACTATATCCAAATAGCAGAGGATAATACCACTGTGGAAGACTTGAATTTCTATGTAGATTTTAATACTGGAATATTTGTAGCACATATAGGAGTATCTGAATTAAACATGGAATCAAGTATCCAAATATTCCCCAATCCAACATTGGGAACAAATCTTTGGATTCAAAGTGTTAACCCTGAATTAAAAATTGTTGAGCTAATTATTTATAATTATGCGGGACAAACCCAAGACTTGAATAATGGGCTGCACACAAAAAATGCCATTGATATTAGTGAGCTTTCAAAGGGCTTTTATCTTCTGAGGATAAAAACCAACAAAGGGATAATGGTACGAAAAATCATTATTCAATAATATAAATATAGTTAAGTATCACATATTAAGGGTTATATATTTCTTTGCTCTTTAGGGCAGGGGTGAAAGCTATTATGATGATATGAAATGGTTGGAGTAATTTCTTATTATTCTAGCAGAGGCTATCAGAAGCTATGATTCCAAAATGGCATCTTCTGATGGCCTCTAATAATATTAGGGATTTCATTTCATTTTAAACATTTGCATAATAAATAAATCTATTTTGAGTTATACACCAGAAGAATAGAAACTATAAAGTCAAAATTCTTATTATTGTAGATTAGTATCTATACTATAGTTTTTATATTTGGTATTGATATTGATATAATATAAATGATTGAAAATAAATACAATGAATAAAATATTTACATTTTTTGCTCTTATTTTAAGCCTTTCTGTTTTTTCACAAAGTATTAGTATTGGAGATTGGCGCGATGAATTACCCTATCGCGAAGCCATTGCAGTGGCCATAGCTGATGATATCATATACGCGGTTACTCCTTATAGCCTATTCACGCTTAGGAAGTCTGATGAAGTGATGAAACGCTATAGTAAAATTAATGGTTTGAGTGATTTTGGAGTGAGTACTATTGAGTATAATAAAGCTGAAGATGTTTTAGTTATAGCATATTCCAATACCAATATCGATTTAGTGAAAGATGGGGAAATCATCAATATTTCTGATATCAAACGTAAACAGATTTTGGGTAAGAAAACCATTAACAATATTTATTTTATTGACGAGATAGCCTATTTAAGTTGTGGATTTGGAATTGTACTGTTAGATGTTAAAAAGGAAGAAATTAAGGATACATGGTATATTGGTGATGATGGCAATGCATTGGAAGTCTTTGATATAAGTCGTTTGGGAAACGATATTTATGCAGCAACCGAGGAAGGGCTAAGAAAAGCTGATTTATCAAGTCAAAACTTAGCCGATTTTCAGAGTTGGACAGTGGTAACAGAAGTCCCTCATTCTGATGGCGTATTTGATCAAGTAGAAAACCATCAAGGAAAAATATTGGTGAATCATCATCCTGATAATAATTTAGATAGTATTTTTATTTTGCAAGATAATACATGGAGCCCACTTGAAATTCAAAATGTAAGAAGAAATGTTAATTTAACTAGCGGTAATAGATATTTGTATCTATATAGAACTAATGCTCTGGTCCTATATCAGCCAGAACTCGATTCTAGTAGCACTGTTAGCCAGAATGGTCTTTCGTATAGCATGAAGCCTGCAGAAGTTGCAGAGGATTCGGATGGCTCGTTTTGGATAGCAGATGAACTTAGTGGTCTTGTTAATACGATTGACTTTTATCGTTTTAGTAACTATATATTGAATGGCCCGCGAACAGCTAATGTTTTTGATATGAGTGCCCAAGGGAATCGATTAGTAGTTGCACCTGGAGGTCGAGATGATTCTTATGCTAACGTTTATAATAGTGATGGAGTGTTTAGTAAAATTGATGGAGAATGGGTAAATTATTATAAAGGTAAAGATTCTGCCCTTGATACCATCTATGATATGGTTTGTGTTTCCGTTAATCCAAATAATATTAATCAATATGCTTTAGGAAGTTGGGGGCGTGGAGTCACTGTTTTTAATAGTGAAGGCGTAGAAGCGGCCTATGGAATAAGCAATAGCACCTTGACACCATATAATGGTACAACCAAGACATTAAGAATTGGTGGCGTAGCTTATGATGATGCAGGAAGTCTTTGGGTAAATTGTGCATATAGTAATGCATTAATGCATCGTTTGTCTCCAACAGGAGAATGGACTGCCTGGGAATTAGGAGCTTCCAGTGCTCAAGATGTGGGTAAAATGATGGTGGATTCAAGAGGATATAAATGGATGCAAATGCGCCAAGGAGGAAGTAATTATATTTTCGTCTTCGATGAAACTCAAGAGCCAGGAAATCAGTTGAAAGGACTAAATTCTTATCCCAATAATGGAAATATACCAGGAAGTACTGTTACGGCCATTGCTGATGATTTAGATGGCGAAATTTGGCTAGGAACAGATGCCGGAATTGGTGTGATTTATAATGCTTATGGTATATTTAATGGAGGTGATTTTGATGCACAAAGGATTATTGTGGAAAAAGATGGCTATGCTCAATACCTCCTTGAAGCAGAAAAAGTAAAGGCTATTGCTGTGAATGGAGCCAATCAGAAATGGGTGGGTACAGAAAGAGGTGGTTTGTTTTTATTATCCGCAGATGGTCAAGAGGAGATATATCATTTTACAAGTGAAAACAGTCCCCTTTATTCCAATAATGTGGTAGCTATTGATATTTTAGATAATGGCGAAGTGTATATTGGAACCGATAAAGGGGTCATAGTATTTAAAGATAGCCCTGTTCCTCCTGAACCAAAACTTACGGATGATGTTTATGCTTATCCCAATCCTGTTCGTCCAGATTATAATGGTGTCATTGCTATTAAAGGATTGGTAAGAGATGCAAATATTAGGATCACTGATGTGTATGGTGGATTGGTACATCAGAGTGTTTCCTATGGTGGACAAGCCATTTGGGATGGTCATTCCTTGAATAGAGGAAAGGTAAATACTGGTGTGTATTTGGTATATATCTCCGATGATTTGGGGAACGAAACCATGGTGACTAAAATATTGTTTGTGAAGTAGAAATCCTTATTGAAATAGCCTCAATAAATAGATTTAGGGCTACTAAAGATTGAAAAATATTCAGCCCGATATTATAAATGCAATTTATAATATCGGGCTGAATATTTTTTATTTGCGGCTATAATATATTTTGTTATTCCCACTGAACATGCCATATAAAATGATTAACTTTGTTCGCTCAGATGGAAAAACAATGGGTCATATTACCAGAAAGCGATGAGAAAGTTATTTCTCACTTGCAGGATGTTCTAAAACTAGAACCAACTTTGGCTAACTTATTAGCACAAAGAGGAATCACTAATTACGATGAAGCCAAAACCTTTTTTAGACCAGAATTAAGTCAACTTCATGATCCTTTTTTAATGAAGGATATGGATAAGGCTGTGGAAAGAATTGAAGAAGCAATCAATCGTCGTGAGAAGATATTAGTCTATGGTGATTATGATGTGGATGGTACCACCGCCGTAGCATTGGTTTACTCTTTTCTTAAAAAACTATACTCCGAAGTAGATTTTTATATTCCAGATAGATATAAAGAAGGTTATGGGATATCAGTTCAAGGAATTGATTTTGCAGCCAAATCTGGTTATAAATTGGTGATTGCACTTGATTGTGGAATCAAAGCTGTAGATAAAATAGAATATGCCCGTTCCAAAGGAGTTGATTTTATTATTGGCGATCATCACCGACCAGGAGATGAAATTCCCAATGCGGTAGCAGTATTGGACCCTAAGCGTGTGGATTGTGAATATCCATACAAAGAGCTTTCGGGATGTGGTGTGGGATTTAAAATGATACAAGCCTATTCTCAAAATAATACTTTTCCTTTTGATGATTTGAATGAGTATTTAGATATGGTGGTAGTAGCGATTGCTTCTGATATCGTACCCATTACTGGTGAAAATAGAATCTTAGCCTATTATGGCTTACAAAGAATCAATAGTAATCCACGCCCAGGAATAGAAGCGATTTTAGAGTATACTAGCTTTAAAAAAGTACGTCCTAGGAATGTGGAGGATGGAGATTATATATATAATAAAGAATTGACAGTAAGTGATTTGGTGTTTCAGATTGGTCCTAGAATTAATGCTGCTGGGAGGATTGAAAGTGGTAGGAACTCAGTGGAACTATTGATCAGTCAAACCCTTGATGAGGCCTATTCTTTTGCTAAGAAAATAAATGAACTCAACACCGAAAGAAGGACCTTGGATTCTGAAATCACTGAAGAAGCCATGACGGTGATAGAGGATGATCCAGAGGATGATACTAAACTAAGCACCATTGTTTTTAATCCCAATTGGAGCAAAGGAGTTATTGGTATTGTGGCCAGTAGACTGATAGAATCTCATTATCGACCTACTATTGTCTTCACCAAAAGTAATGGTTTGCTCACAGCCTCCTGTCGTTCCGTTCAAAATTTTGACATCTACGATGCCATTGACCATTGTAGTGAGTTGCTAGAGCATTTTGGAGGCCATAAATATGCGGCTGGTTTTAGTCTTAAGCCTGAAAACCTAGATGCTTTTAGAGCCAAGTTTGAGCAATATGTAAAAGATAATATCACCGAAGAATCCCTTACTCCTGAAATAACTATCGATGCTGATATTCACTTAAATGAGATCAATAATAAGTTTTTTAGAATCCTCCGTCAGTTTGCACCCTTTGGGCCTGGTAATATGGCTCCAGTATTTGTAACCACCGATGTGATGGATACGGGTAGTGCCAGAACAGTTGGTAAGAATCATTTAAAGCTAGAGGTGGTACATGCCAATATTTCTGGTTATCCCTTGCCTGCTATAGCTTTTCAGCAAGCAGATAAACTAAATATGATTAAAGGACAAGGTCTTACTTTTTCCATTTGTTACCATTTGGAAGAAAATGAATGGAATGGTCAAAAAAACCTTCAATTAAATATTAGAGATATCAAACCCGATATGGAGTAAGGATTAGTTGGATAATGTTTAACTTCTTCTGGTTGATATTCATACTAATTCTCTCGATTATCACCTAAAAAAGCAAGCACATAAGAAGAAAAGGTGCTAGGGATTTGGTACATCATACCATGGCCACTATCATATACATTAATCAAGGTGGAGCTTCTTATAGAATCATGGAGGATGGTAGAATTTTGGCAGGGGACCACTTTATCTTTATTTCCACAAATGAGAAGCACAGGCATTTTGAGTTGATGGAGATGACCCACAGATCCGCCCAATGGTTCTAACCATTTTTGAACCGCTTCATATTCCATTCCTATTGTTTTGGGATGGTAAGCTTCTGTTGCATGTGGCAAAACTAACCATGGTTTTGGATGTTTGGCTAACCAATCGTTTGGGAATAACGTTTTTAGTAAATCTAAGGATGAGGATTTTGGAGAACTAAGTATCCCAATGATTTCTTTTGAGGGATTGATGGTGATACCATCTCCAGGGTCTGTTGCATATAAAATCAATTTCTTTAGTTTTTCTGGGTATTGAATAGCAAACATCTGTGCCACATATCCTCCCATGGACCATCCCAATATATGAGCTTCTTTTATGCCAATGGCCTCCATAAATTCACTAAGATCTTTTGCCAATGAAGCCATAGTAAATGATGTGCCAGAATTGGAGCTTTTCCCCATTCCTCTGTAATCAAAAACAATGACTTGATAATGTTTTTGAAGGGCTTCAATGAATACATTACTCCATAAATCCATATTGGTGGCGTATCCTGTACACAAGATTATTGGGCTTCCTTCTCCATAGACACGATAAGCGATTTTGGCGTCTGTGATTTCTGCATATAGAATGCTGGAATCTGGATTTGCAAGTGTTTTATTAGGAGCGAATAAGGAAAGGAAGAGGACAAGGATGAACAGGTGAATGGCACTAAATGATGTTCTTAATGTGTTTTTCATGTCGATTATATTAAGTGTAATGATTGGTTTTTTCTTCTTTCAGCAGGCAGCGTTTCGGAAAGTGATAGGGAGAGTTCTCTTCTTTAAGCCACATGATGATCTTGATGACTCCTGCATAATTTAATAGAATTCCTAGAAGGATACCTATGAAATAATCGGATGCTTGAACAAGGTGTTCTGTATGTATGATATAGAAAAACATAATACTCAAGGGTAGGAATAGTAATACACTAGTGGCCATTCCAGCATTATAAAATGTTTTGCCCTTAATGTTAAAAATAAAGCTGTGAGCAATGATGTTTCCTGTAGAAATCAGGATGGTAGCCATACCCAACCATATTGCTTTTTCAGCGAATACAATGGCCAGAAAATAAGTCGTCCATCCCATAAAAACATTTACAAATACTGCGGATTGGGCATTTAAGGGATATCTGTCGGGCTTTTGGCTTTTAAACATCATCATATTTACCATGCCCGGAAAAGTACCCACAATTCGATATTCCTCCAGTTGATGAAGGAATAAACTCAATAAGCTCAAGCACATTAATAGTTGATAGAAACTCATATTCTGGCCATTTAATAGTAAAATTACGATAAGAAAGAGGGCGAAAAATCCTCCTAAATCATACCAATGGTTTCTTAGAAATTTCATGATGAAAGCCGTTTATGTTTAAAGGTAGTGATAATATTTTGAAAATGAACATTATAGATTCGTGTTTTTGCGGCTTTTTTTAGATTCTGCTTTTGTTTTCTGCCATATTTTTGAATATAGAGCTTTTTAGTAAGTTAGATAAATTCAATTTTGATACTTAACATTTATTAAAGCCACCATATATTTCTTTTTCTTATTTTAGCGCATTAAACAATTTGAATGAAACCGCAAAAGAAAGTCAGTAAAAGAAAACTTCAATCCTCCTACCTTACCACTATTGTAAGTATTACTTTAGTGCTTTTTATGTTAGGCTTGTTGGGTCTGATATTGCTTAATTCTAAGAAGTTGGGCGATCATGTAAGAGAAAATATTGGCTTTAGTATCATCATGAATTCAGAAGTAAAAGAAGCTCGAATTATGGAGCTGAAGAAGAATTTAGATGCTTCAGATTTTGTGAAATATACCGAGTATATTACCCCTGAAGAGGCTGCTGAAGAATTACAAAAAGAACTGGGAGAAGATTTTATTGGCTTTTTAGGTTATAATCCACTCTTACCCAGTATCGATTTACGCTTGAATGCACAATATGCTAATGTGGATAGCCTTAAAGTAATAGAAGCTCAATTGCTTCAGAATACAGATATTAAAGAGGTCTATTATCAAGAATCCTTAGTGGAGATGATTAATGCCAATGTGAGAAGAATAAGTATCTTTATTCTAGTGTTTAGCTTTTTATTATTGGTCATTGCCATTGCACTGATTAACAATACCATCCGATTATCGGTTTATTCTAAACGTTTTCTAATTAGAAGTATGCAATTAGTAGGAGCCACTAAGTCATTTATACGAACCCCATTTATCCTAACCGGAATATTGCACGGTCTTTTAGCGGCATTATTCGCCTCTATGGCTTTGGTTGGGATTTTGTATTTCTTATTACAGCAGGTCCCCGATTTAGTAACCATAAACGATTTTAAACTCTTTGCGGTATTGTTTGGTTTTGTGATTGCAACGGGAGTTATAATTACTTGGTTATCCAATCTTTCTGCAGTTAATAAATACTTGAAGGCCAAGCCCGACGAATTATATCAATAGAAAAGAAACATATTTACTATGAGTAAAATAGATAATAAACAAGAGAACCCAGACAGAGAGGTTTTTGTATTTGGAAAAGAGAATTATAAATTCTTATTCATTGGATTAGGTTTGATTGCACTAGGCTTTATCCTAATGATTGGAGGTGGTTCTGAATCTCCTGATGAGTTTAATGAAGGTATTTTTAACTTTCAAAGATTAACCTTAGCCCCTATTTTAATTTTGGCTGGTTTTGGTGTGGAAGTCTATGCCATCATGAAAAGAAACAAGTAGTACTAAGTTCCAGATTTAAAGAATAATAATGAAGTTCAAAGTTTTTAATTAAGCTTTGAGCTTTTATATTTTACTTGGGTCTGCTAATTATTTTTATTATATTTGATAGAATCACCAAATAAAAATCAGAAATGAGTTGGATAGAAGCATTAGTTTTAGGAATTATTCAGGGTTTAACAGAGTTTCTCCCTGTAAGTAGTAGTGGTCATTTAGAGTTGGCGAAATTTATTCTTGGCGATACCAGTTTGCCCGAAGATAGTATGCTGATGACAGTGGTTTTGCACGCTGCTACTGCTTTGAGTACTATCGTTGTTTTCAGAAAAGATATACTTGAAATCATTGTGGGTTTGTTTCAATTTAAGTGGAATGAACAGACCAAGTTTTCCTTAAAAATTATCATTTCCATGATTCCTGCAGGTATTGTAGGTGTATTCTTCAACGAAGAAATAGAAGCTCTTTTTGGTGGAAGATTGATGTTGGTGGGCTCTATGTTAATTCTAACTGCAGTTTTATTATTAATGGCGGATAGGGCAAAAACAACGGATAAAGGAGTAGGAAATTGGCATGCCATCATCATTGGTATTTCACAAGCTATTGCTATAATGCCAGGGATTAGTCGTTCAGGCGCTACTATATCTACTAGTGTGTTATTAGGTATTGATCGTTCCAAAGCCGCCCGTTTTTCTTTCTTAATGGTAGTTCCATTAATTCTTGGAGCTATGGCCAAAGATTTAATGTCGGGTGAAATTAATTATGAAAGCTCTCAGATGCTTCCTTTAATAGTGGGGTTTATTGCTGCTTTTATCACAGGAATTGCTGCATGTACTTGGATGATAGCATTGGTTAAGAAAGCCAAACTAAGCTGGTTCGCTTTATATTGTTTCATCGTGGGAGTCATTGCTATTGTTTATACCTTTGCGGTCTAATTAAGATTTTAATGGAGATTAATGAAAAACCCGACTTTAGAGCGGGAGAAGTATTTTTGCTAGACAAGCCCTATGAGTGGACTAGTTTTAATGTGGTGAATTCCATCCGATATCAAATGTCTAGGGTTACTGGTTTTAAAAGAAACAAAGTTGGGCATGCAGGAACTTTGGATCCTCTTGCTACAGGACTACTTATTATTTGTACTGGAAAAGCTACCAAGCAAATAGACAGTTATCAAGCCCAAATTAAGGAGTATACCGGAACCTTTAAAATAGGGTCGACGACCCCATGTTTCGATAAAGAACAAGAAGAGGATCATCAATATCCCACGGAGCATATTACTGAAGAGATGATTCGTGAGGCTACAAAGTACTTTATGGGTAAGATAGAGCAGACTCCTCCTGTGTTTTCAGCTATTAAAATCAAAGGGAAGCGAGCTTATGATTATGCTCGAAACGATGAAGAAGTGGTGATAAAACCCAAAAACATCGAGATTATGGAATTCGAAATCACTGATATCAGAATGCCAGAAGTTGACTTTAGAATAGTTTGTTCTAAAGGAACTTATATTCGGTCTTTGGCACGGGATTTTGGATTAGAGCTAGATTCTGGAGCCTATCTAATTGCTTTGAGGAGGACCAAGATTGGAGACTATGATGTAAAAGATGCTTTGACTCCTCAGGAATTTAAAAAGAAAATGCATGGTTTCTGGCCTGATCTTATTCAGGATGTTGAATAGAAATTTTATAAAACCAGTAGCCAAGGTATAAATGGAATACTACCTGAAAAGCACAAACTATCATTAAAGATGTTTCTATAGTCCCATCTGTAAAATGTCCTATAACAAAGGCAATAATCACCATGATATTCATACTTAAACTAAGCGCAAAAAATCTTTTCTGATTTTGAGTGATTAAAGGAATATGTGTGAAAGGAGAAATAAGAAAGTTTAGAAATAACCAAGGGCTTAGAATTTGAGCATAATGTCCTGCAATAGCCCAATCTTTACCCAATACAAAACCAAATATCTGGGTTCCAAATATCGCTAATAGTATAAAGATGGGTAAACCTAATAAGGCCATCATCTTTACTTGGCTGGTAAATAACGCTCTAATATCTTTATCCTTTTGCCATTGTTCACTTGCTTTTTGATAGAATACTTGTCCCATAGCTGAACCAATAAATCCGGCAGGAACTTTTACTATTCTTATCATTCTGCTATAAAACCCTAAAGTAGCATCGGAGAAGAATCGCGAAATAATTATATTCACAATACTCTGTTGTCCTATGTCGCTTAATACATGTAGAGAGTTGATTTTGGGGAAGTCAGAATGCTCTTTTGCTTGTCTTACTATCTCTACTCTATTTACTGACTTTAGCAAACTCATATCATTTCTCCAGAACTTGAAAATTAAAGGAAGACTTCCAATAAACCATCCACTAATTTGCCCCCAGATTAATCCAATGGAATTAAATCCTAAATATCCAGTTCCTATACTAACAGAAGCATTGGTGCTACTTTGACTCACCTTGGAATAGGCAATGTTTTTATAATATTTCTTTCGAGTTGCCCAAAGATTAAAGCTTTGAAAAATGCCACTGACCAAAACAAAAAGAGGAACCCATTTTAGAAAAGGAAATAAAGCTGGAGACTTTGCTATTTGCGAAATTTGTTCTCCAAATATCCATACAATTATTCCGGAGAGAATAGTCATGAGGAGGGCAATGGTTAAAGATAAGGCCAATATATTTATCGCTTTATCATCTTCTTTAGGAAGCACAATAGCCATTTCGTAACGAGCAGTGGCCAAAGCAGAAAAAAGAGTTGCAACAGCTAAAAATAGGGCCAAAATACCAAATTCGGCAGGGGTAAAGAGTCGGACGAGAATAATTTCAGAAGCCAGCGGAATAAGTTGTGCCAAAGTGCTGCCACTCAGAATAGTGAGGACAGGGCCCATAAATCCCGATTTTTTAAACTTCTCTATCATTCATTTCTGCCTTGGTGGAGATAGAAAAACTCGATGGGTCTGGTGATTTTGTCAAAAACAAAATATTGAACCATCAACATTTGGTTATTATGCCAGCCATACATTCTATCATAATCATATTCAGCTTCAAAACCATGTAATTCTTCATCGTGCAAGCCTTTCATTTTGAAAGTTTTTATCTCATGTTCTTTGCCATTGGTTTCTTTTACCTTAATGATGTAAACAGGTTGTGAATGAATAATAGAATCTACCTTAGTCTCTTGCATATCGTCTAACAAACTCTCGTAGTTGATGTCTTTAAAGGCATCTAAAAAAGTATATAAGGCCACGGTATCATATACAGGTAGTATTTGACGGTTCACCAAAGACATGATCTCATATCCCTTATCCATTTTTCTGATTTGGTAGGACTTACTTGGATGCTCTGGGGATTCCACAGAAACTTCAGCAATTCTATGATATGGGATTTTGAAAATTTCATGACTTAGCCAGTCTTTAGGATTAGTTGTGAAACGAGCGGCCACAAAACCTCTAAATCCTGGCAAGGTTACTACATAAGGTCGTTCGGCTCCTTCTAAAAGCATGACCGTTCCTTGATTGTCTTGGGTGGCATTCCCCACATAAAAAACCTTAGATTTATTCACGTAAGGGAACAACTTTAATGAGCCCATATTGATATAATGGTCGTTTTGATAAACTTCAACCTTAATGGAATTACCAGCCATCACCTTTACTACATTATTATGAGCTTTTTGAGAAACAGGGAATTTAACTTCTAATCTCTTTAAAGTGGTCAATAGCATTTCCATATTTAATTGATGGGCTTTGCCATTGCCATTTAATGTCCACCCTAGATCTGTCCTTTCAAAAGTAAGAGACTTCCCATTTTTATCGGCCATATATATTTTTACAATGTTGGCAGTGTCTTTAGTCGCGAAATTTGATTCACTGCCAAAAAGGGTAGAGTTTTTATCGGTCATTACAAAGCTAATGGCTATAATAACCAAAATAATCATTGTAATTAAAACGAGTTTGTTCTTCTTCATTCTATATCTTTTTCAAAAAAATGTCAATCAATAATTAATTCTTCACGGTATATTTTCTTTTTCTTCTCCATTGAAGAAACAAGGCCATGATAAAGATCAGGACAATGGGCGTCATTACATTTAACGATTTGATCAGCAACATATTCTCGTCCATCTTGTTTTTGTCCAATAGACGAAGTTTTATCTCTCTACTTCTGATGCTGATTAAGCCATTCTTATCTATTAAATAATTCATGGCATTTAAGATGAAATCTTTGTTCCCAAATGTCTCTCGAGTATACTGGTCAAATCCTAAAGGAAGTGGATAGCCTTTGCTATAATGTAACTGATTCTTGATAATATCACCATCTGAAACAAATATTTGAGCTGTTTTTTTACTTGCTTTTTGAAATCCTATGCTGTCGTTATTGGCTAATTTAGGTGGGATTCTGTTGGCAAATAATGAGGTGAACTCCCCCTCAACCAATACGGCAACCATTTTAGGTGGCAGATTATACATCCTAGGGTCTGGTGGATTATCCATAATCTGTAGATCGATAAGTGCAGGTGACTTAGATATTCGGGTATAATCGGAGGAGGCCAATAAAGCAGTTTTCTTTACATTTTCAGACTTTACCGTATCTAAAGTACCAGAGAAATCAGTCATAATGGAGTTCATATTATTCACTATCGGATGCTTACTGGCACTGGTTAAAATAGGAAAATAAAACCAAGGTAGGAATTCCTGTCGGGGTTGGTCTCCAATCATACCTGTAACAATAGGGATAGGCCGAGCATTTAAATCCATTAATAACTCCTGATTCATCCTCACTCCATATTTGAAGAACATATCATTGAGATTCAAATCTAATCCAAAACCTAAAGTTGTTCTGGCGTTTTGAAGGCTATCCATGGAGGCATAAACAGGATCTACGAGCCATAATACTTTACCACCTCTCATGATATATTGATCGATGATGAATTTGTCTTTTTCAGAAAATGCAGAATCCGGTTTAGCAACAATAATGGCGTCAAATTTATTGGTGATGATGATTCTTCCGGTACTGTCGTAGGTTTTGAAATCGGAAAGACTAGTTATTTGTTCATTCAAGCGAATATTGGTCACACTATAATGTTCTGATAAAGCATTACCTATATCTGCTGTTTCTTTTTTACTCAACTCACCATGACCTTCTATAAAAGCTATTTTGGCTCTGGTATTTACTGCCAATTGGCGGATGACGCTAGCCAAGGTGAATTCCAAATTCTCAACAGAACTATTTAAAACTTCTTCCGGAGGCATCCCCAGTTGGGTTTTCAATAATTCAACATGCCCTTCGGCATTCATATAACTCACAATGGCTCCTGGGAAGATAAGTTGTGCGGAATTTCCTGTTTTGTCGTTTACTTGAAGGTTGGTGGGTTGTAAGCCCTTTTCCATGAGTAATTTATAAACCTTGTTTCTTTCTTCTTCATCGCTGCTTTCGGAAGGGTTAGAGAATTCAAACTCAATATATTTGCTATAAGCCCTAAACTCATTAAGCATTTCCTTGGTTTCGTTTCTTAAGCGTTTGAAACCAGCAGGGAAATCCCCATCTAAATAAACTTTGAAGAATACATATTCATCTAGGTTTTCCAGCATATCGATGGTGGCAGGAGAGAGGGTATATCTTTTTTCACTGGTGAGATCGAATCGGGTATACACATAATTCGAAATGATATTGATGGTCATGATGATGATAAGACCATAAACCAGCTGTAGTATATTATTTCTTCGGTGATTGTTTCTTGTGTTTTTCATGTCAGCTTACCATTTACGTGATTCAAGAGATATTTTAGTTAACATGATGAAAACAGCAGCAAAGCTGAAAAAGTAGATTAAATCTCTAGTGTCAATCACCCCTCTACTCATGGAGGCGTAGTGGGCACTAATTCCCAAGGACTTAATAAATAAATCTACTGGACCAAAAAGGTCAAGAGAATAGATGATCTCGAAGCCTAAATAGCTAAAAGCAGTGATAACAATGGCTAATATAAAGGCTACAATTTGATTGTCAGTTATGGAAGAAGCAAAAAGGCCAATAGCTACAAAGGCTGCCCCTAAAAATATTAATCCAATATAGGATCCCCAGGTGCCACCTAGATCTACATTTCCTGCCGGAAAACCAAAGATATAAATGGTGATTAAAAATACTAGAGTTGGTAAAACACTAATGATAACCAAACTTACACCTGCAAAGAATTTAGCCATAATGATTTGTAAATCACTTAGGGGTTGGGTGAGTAAGATTTCTATGGTTCCTGATTTCTTTTCCTCGGAAAACATGCGCATGGTAATGGCAGGAATGAGGAATAAAAATACAAATGGGGCCATGAGGAATAAAGATTCCATGGAGGCGTATCCAAATTCTGGGATGTTAAATTCAGTTGGAAAAACCCATAAGAAGAGACTGTTGATCAATAGAAAAACGATGATCACGATATAGCCTATCAATGAATTTAAAAACGAACTGATTTCTTTTATGTATAGTGTAAACATTGCTTAAGAAAATCCTGATTAATAGCTGCAAATGTAATTAGTTTTTGGGAAATAATAGCCCAAGATTTAAATGCAGGATTCAATTTTGATTTTTTATGAATAAACTAGCAAATGATTAAAATAGATCCTCAAAAATTTGAAAAACAGATTTCATATCTTTAGCATAAGCTAGCAATCCCTCTTTATGTCCTTTCATTAAAAATAGGCCTTCGTCTTCTTGCTGATTTCGGATAAGGAATTTCACTGCGCTAGCCATATCTGTTGTTCCATAAGGTATGTGAGAACAGGTGGAGGGTAAAGAATGATAATATCGGTTCCAAAGTTGAAGATGATGGATATGGAGGATGGCATTAATTTGTGGAAGCTCTTGATAGATGACAGCATGAGTTAGTGATTCGGAGGAGGCTGCTATTGGTCCAGTGCACCAGATCTTATTGTTTTTGATAGCCCATTGATGAACCAAAGAATAGTGGTTTGAATTGGATGGTGTAATGGAGCCTGTGGCGCTACCGCTGACTAAAAATCCACCTTCTGCTCGTATGCTAATATTTCCATAACCAATTCCATTTTCATAAACTCCAATATATTTCTTTTCATGGGCCAAGTCTCTATAATATATAAGCTCCTCCAGATTTTTTGTATTTTGTAATTCTTCTTTTTTCCAATCATATTGGAATTTAATAATACCATCGTCGCTCATTATGATTTCCTTTCTGGATATAGGTTTAGCATTTCTTCTTCATTGGCTTTGCTGATTCCTCTTTCTGTGATGATTCCTGTAATAAGTCGAGCAGGAGTAACATCGAAACCGTAATTTACGGCAGGGCTATCTTTCGGACAGATCAGAATTTCTTCTATTTTGTGTTCTTTACTCAGTCCACTCATGTATTTTATTTCATGTGCATCTCTTTCTTCAATGGGGATTTCTTTAATACCATCCCTTAAATTCCAATCGATGGTGGAGGAGGGTAGAGCTGCATAGAAAGGGATATGATTGTCAAATGCGGCTAATGCTTTTAAATAAGTTCCTATTTTATTGGCTACATCACCAGTTCTAGTGGTTCTGTCGCTTCCCACTATCACCATATCAACCAAACCATGTTGCATAAGGTGGCCACCAGTATTATCTGCAATGATGCTGTGTGGTATGCCATGCTCTTTTAATTCCCAAGCTGTTAATGATGCCCCTTGATTTCTGGGTCTAGTTTCGTCTACCCAAACATGAACTGGGATTCCTTTTTCATGTGCTGCATAAATGGGAGATAAGGCCGAACCATAATCCACAAAAGCCAACCATCCTGCATTACAATGGGTGAGAATATTAAGTGCTCTTTGAGGATTCTTATGATGAAGCTCTTGTAATACTTGTAGTCCATGTTGACCAATTTTTCTGCACATTTCTGCATCTTCGTCAGCAATTTGATTCGCTATAGCTAGTGCTCTATTTTTAAGCTCCTCTAATTCTATAAGATCTTGCAATTCTACTAACATTCTGTCAATAGCCCAGCTTAGGTTTACAGCCGTTGGACGGGTAGATTTTAGCAATTGAGCTGCTTTAGTGAGTTTGGAATCAAAGTTATCATTTTGTTTTAAAGTCAAGCAAGCCAAATAAATCCCATAGGCACCAGAAGCTCCAATGAGACCCGCTCCTCTTACCCACATGTCTTTAATGGCTTCGGCTACCATGCTGTATCTGTTGAGTTCCTTTATCACAAATTGATGGGGGAGGAATCTTTGATCAATAATTTGTACTACTTCTGGCTTCTCCGGGTTTACCCAAATGGTTCTATATGATTGGTTACCAACTTTCATTTTTATTCAAAGATAAAAAAAAGAGCTGTCGGTTAGAACAGCTCTTTTGATGATTGATGTTGATTAATTCTTTTATATTCTTAGTCGATGTGATAAATATTCAAATCGTTTCTGTAACCACTCTTATTCATATACCAATCTGGATAATTACTGCCGCTTGTTTCCACCCAATTGATGAATTTTAAATGTGCATCGTTAATTGGTGATTTTTCTAGAGCATAGTCAAGTTTACTAGCAATGTTTAAACCGAATGGTAAATTAAATTCTGTTTTGTAATATCTTCCTTCTTCAGGATTAGAACGGTCAGAATACTGTCCAAAATAACTAGCATCCACCAAATCGGTAGGTGTATAATTGGCTAGATGAACTTCGCGGCCTCTTTCACCATTCACAAAAATGAATGGGTTGAATGGTGCTAGTCCAAAGTCAGCTACATCCATGGGGCTACTTAGTTTTATGCTTATTGTCATGGTATCAGGAACAATAAACTCTTGGCTCTCTTTGGTGTTTCCATGTCCATGGTCCCAAGCATCGTCAAATACAATCACAGTAGCATTGCTTTGTCCTGCTTCAGTTCCATTGGCATTGGTAGCGATAATATCGTGTAATAAATTTTGACCGTTGATGTATTCGATATCTGCAGGGTCTATTCCTTGCATCTCGAATCCAAACCCATTATGGAAGCTAGCTCCAATGGCTCTCACCACAAATTTAGCATCTAATTTCACTACATCGTTTTGAGCATTAGTGATTCTATTAAAATTATAATCGATAACGAGGTCGTTGAAATCATAATCACCTACTGATGGCCATAAGTCTTCAAAGGCAAGAGTTCCGTAATGGTCTAAACTGCTATAATAATTATTGAAAGCCAGTT
Source organism: Lentimicrobium sp. L6 (assembly GCF_013166655.1). Classification (NCBI taxonomy): domain Bacteria; kingdom Pseudomonadati; phylum Bacteroidota; class Bacteroidia; order Bacteroidales; family Lentimicrobiaceae; genus Lentimicrobium; species Lentimicrobium sp. L6. The sequence continues at coordinate 29,255 of NZ_JABKCA010000030.1, read as the reverse complement.
CAGGGTCTTCAGGATATTCGTCAATTCCATCTTCTATACCATCACCATCTGTGTCAGTTGGGTCAGAATCAAGAGGAGGGAAGTTGATAGTCTCAACAGCGTCGATAGGGTCAACATAGGCATAGAAGATAGCATCGTTGAAATCATTATCACCACCTGGGCGAATTAAATCTTCGAAGCTAATGACAAAGGTATTCTCGCCCTCGTTATGCAATAATACCACGTGTTGTCTATACTCTTCATTAGGTTCGGGATTTAAAATTTTGTCACTGAAAATTGCTCCAGCGCCTGTGCTCACAGTTTGAGAAGTCTGATTCCAACCATTACGAAGCAAAACCCAACCTATAACAGTTTCAGCAGGAAAGCTTCCTAAATGCACTTTGCTTCCTGAGTTTAATTTACCACCACTACCTCTGTAGGAAACATTAGGAAAAATGATCTTGCATTCTTCAATATCTTCAATAGTTTGAGGAGGGAAATCTCTATGATATGTATAATAACCAAGGGCATTGGTGTATCCAGCTCCTTCGTGCACAAAAGTAACCCATACATCAGCATCGGCAACAAGAGTTAAATTTTGACGATTGACATCGTAAAGGTATTCAGGATGATATGTTGGTACAGGACGATTTTCGGGAAGAGCGGCGTTAATTTGTGTCATTAATTCAGGAGAAATATCGTCTCCAGGAGATTCTAGATAATTAGGTACGCCCCATCTATTATAGCTCCCCATATAATTAATGGTCATGTTAGTAGCATGACTTGATTTTAAAGCTTTTGCTAGTGGTGCAGGAGTAAAAACTTGATTTAAGGCTGTTTCTTCACTGCCTCCCAATGTATAATTAATGCGACCATCAACTATAGGAACCATGGCTTCATTAACAAATCCAATATGATTGGTGGCAATAACCACTTCTGATAAATGACCAGGGAATTTATAATCTAATTCAAATATACCATTCGCATTGCTGATACCATTAATGATAACAGAACCACCTTTGTCTTGAAAGTCGGTTAAGATGCTCACCTTTACGTTTGGGAAAGCATTGTCACTATGGTCTAAAGTTTGAATTTCGATGCTGGCTGTTGTAGAAGTTTCCCAATTGAAATTTGCTGCTGCTTTCACATCACCCATGCCTGATGCGTTTTGAGATGTTGCATTTGGATCTTGTTCCAGTTTTGGAAGGTGCTTAGCACATGAACTTACTAATAGGCTTCCTGCAAATAAGAAGGCAAATAATCTAAAATTTTTCATTTTCATAATATTAGCTCCGACTCAAGGAGTGTTTATTGACTCTATTCACTAATGTATATGCAATATCGATACTTTTTGTTTACCATAATATAGGAACGTAGCGATATTGTTAGCAAATGTAGCTATTTAACTCGTAAGTGTGAATAAGTAAATCCAAAAATCAGAACATTGTCCAGAAAATGTCCAAAAGGTTTGGGCTCGGAAATTTGTTGATAAGGGTATTGATGCTTTCGATGAAATCAGGATTGCTAACAATTACAAATCCGTTTGATGGGTCAAAACTGAGGTTACAAGATGTGAGTGACACTTGCGTTCCGGAGAATAAAAAAAGCCAAAACATAAAAAGTCTTGGCTTGATATTTTACATGGTTTCCATTAATTATTCAGGAATACCTTCTACAAAATTCAAATCAGGAAGCGTTTTTACTTTGCTAATGGTTTGAAGGTTCATTCTGTAGAACCCTCCCCCACTAGATCTTCCTGCATAAATTCCGTATCCATTTTCGATATTAGTAAAAGCTGGGCGATCAATAACTAAAGAAGAACTGGGTTTGTTCACTTCTAAATAGGTATTGAAAGTATCGTCGGCTGTACTTAAAATCAATTCGATTTGGCCATAATAACGTTTAAGATTTCCAGCAGGAGGTATGTTATTCATGAGGTTAGCATAGAATTCTTCTCCAATATATGGGACTTCCATATTTTCACCACCTGTTAAGGTAAGTGAGGAATAAGTAGGGAAAACCCAATCTACATATTTGTATTGACGAGTGGTGGTGTCATTTAGTATTTGTTCCATATAATGAAAGCGAAGATTGAGCTGGTAGGTTCTCGCATTTGCGATACTCTTAAATTCTACTACTTTGTCGCTTTCAAAAGTGATAGAGAAATTGGGGTAATCAAATCTCAAGCCACTACCATTGTGAAACTTTGAAGTGGAAGTGATAAGGCTCCCTGTTTTTGGGTTGCTAATTTCCAAATCATAATTGTTATCAGAATTGAATTTGCCTTTAGTCACCGCATAATATACTTGCATTTTGGGAGCGTAAAAGATGCCTTCATTTTTGTTAAAAATGGTTACCGTATCAAAGGTAATGGTTTGATTTCCTGATTTTATTTTTACATCTAATTTATATGGATAAAGGTTGGAGTCGGCAATTTGTGCTGATTGATAAATGTCTCCATTAGTTAAATAGGCTCTTTCGATTCTAATATAACTAATACTATCGTTAGGGTTCATTAACCCATAAACTATGGTAATATCTTTAAAATCATCTAGGATTTTTACATCTTTATCGCAACTCATCCACATAAATGGGATGGTGAGAAATAATATTATCGCGTATAATCTGTTCATATCTATCAATTATGGTAATGTTGCACAAAAGTACACATATTTCCTTTGTGGCCTTATTTTACAGTAAATATTTAAGGGATTCTGATGATTTTAGGTGATTAACCAAGAAGAATAAAGAAGATGAAATGATTTAGCATTAGAAAACACCTTTTTTAAAATGGGATATTGTTCTATTTGTAGAAATCGTTGTAAAAGCCTGATAAAAAGGTAGATAAACTACACTTTTTAAAAAGTGTAAGATAGTACTTAGAAGCTCAATTATAAAACATATATAATATTGTTCTATTTATAAAAAAAGGTGCTAAAAGCCATAGATATATTGCAATAAGCCCGATAAGTAATCAAAGCGGCTAATGACAAAAACGATTTGTTGGTACATTTTGATCAGCTATTGGAATTATCTTTTTACTTAAATGAACCAAGGTATAATCTAGCATAGGGATATTTAGTTTTAAATACATGATAATACTGCAGCGCATCAAAATCAGGGCAAACGCATACTTTGTTAAAAAGCTAAATTTAGAAGAAAATAGTTTAATCTATAGGTATATTGCTAGCGCGGAAATGTTTTCCGTGCGAAAATATTAACATTATGGAATGTATTTAAATCACACCAAATCCGCGTTAGCTTTGTTAAAGATAATTAGAAAAATATAAGTACGCGTTTGCCCTGGCATCAAAATGAGAAATAGCCAAATTTCTCATAATTATTCTTATATTTACCCTAAAGACTTATTTCGGTTAAGAAATATTTATTGAAAGATAAACAGAATATTTTGAACAAAACAAATAATAATACTTCTGATGTGCCTGATTGGATAATTAATAAATGGCAAGAGCTAGTCGATTTGTTAGCCTATTCTATTGATGTTCCATCTGTTCTCATTATGAAAACAGGGCGGAAGTACATGGAAGTTTTTATAGCCAGTAGAACAGAAAATAACCCATACCAAATAGGAGATAAAGAAAAAATGGCTGCTGGTTTTTATTGTGAAAGAGACCTTAAAAGCAAAAAGGAACTAATAATCTCTAATGCATTAAAAGATAAAGAATGGAGCGAGAATCCTAATTTGAAACTAGGAATGATTTCCTACCTAGGGTTTTCAATAAATTATCCGAATGGCATTAATTTCGGGACGATTTCTGTTTTTGATAATAAGGAAAATAAGTTTAATGGTAATTTCATAAAATTAGGTAAACATTTTAGAGATATTATTGAAAATGATTTGTTTTTACTACAAACCTTTGAACATAAAGTACCTAAGGAAGTCACAACAATTGCAGAGCATTATAAAAAGATTACCAATCAAAATAAGGAGTTAATAAAAGCTAAAGAAGAACTAATGAAAGTTCATGAGAGCTTGGAGGAGATTGTAGTAAAAAGAACCCAACAATTACAGGATGAAGTTGAAGGTCATAGGAAATCGGAGTTGGCCTTGCAAGAGAGTGAAGAAAAGCTTAAGGCCATTTTGAAAACTATTCCCGATTTTCTTTTTCATTTTGATAATAAAGGTAAATTTATTGATTATTATCAAGAAAATAAGAATGATAAATTATTTTTAAAATCTGAAAAATTTATTAATAAATTGTTGTCAGATATATTCGAACCTGAGTTGGCAGCTAAGATGCTAAAAAAAATAAGTGAAGCGATATATGATGGGGAATCACAAATGGAGTATCAGCTGCTTATGGGCGAATTGAAACATTTCGATGCTAAGTTTTCTAGTTTAAATCAAAATGAAGTTATAGTAAGCGTTAGAGATATTACAGATCGAAAACAATCAGAAAAAGAGATAAAGGAAAGTGAAGCCAAACTGAGAGAGCTTAATGCAACCAAAAACAAACTTTTTTCAATTATTGCTCATGATTTAAAAAGCCCTTTTAATATTATTTTGGGATCATCGGGACTATTAATAGAATATCTAAAGGAATTTGATGTCGATAAAACTGAGAAATATTTAAGTTATATTAACTCATCAGCTCGAGAAACCCTTATCTTACTTGATAACTTATTGAACTGGACAAAATCACAAACCGGACAAATTAAATTTAATCCCAAAATACTTCATCTATCACCGATTATCCAAACTATTTTAAAATCATCCTACTCATTGGCGAAAATTAAGAGTATATCTTTAAATCATATTCAAGCAATGGATGTTGAGATTTATTCAGATGAAAATATGCTTAAGACCATATTGCGAAACCTAATTTCTAACGCTATGAAGTTTACAAACCCAGGAGGAAATATTGATGTTTCTGTTGAATCAAATCAAGGTTGTGTTGAAATCTTAGTTTCAGATAATGGAGTAGGAATTGACAACGAAAAGCTTAAAAAGCTATTCGATCTATCTGTTGATATTAGCACTTCAGGAACATCTGATGAAAAAGGTTCAGGACTTGGGTTGGTTCTTTGTAAAGAGTTTATAGATAAACTAGGAGGAAGAATTTTGGTAGAAAGCCACAAAGAAAATATGGCAGAAGGCATAATAGGAGGGAGTCATTTTAAAGTTGTTTTACCTATAAATAAATGAAATGGCTATCGATTTTTAATTTAAATATTTTTTTATGGTTTTTTGTGGCCAATAAATACAAAACTTAATCTTCTGGTATTCCGTCTACAAAATTTAGCCCTGGTACTCTCTTGATATGAAATTTTGAATAAACGCTCATGTTGAAAAACCTAGAGCCATTTGATCGGGCTGCAAAAACTCCCAATCCGTTATTGATATTTGTGAATAGTGGTTCTTCCATAACCATTGAACCTTCTTGGCTATTGGCTTCTAAATAGGTATGGTATGTATTGTCAATGGAACTGATCATTAATTCTATTTTCCCATAATATCTTTGCTTGGTGGAGGTTTCTTCAATGTGGCTAGTTAAAAAAGGGTAGAAACTTTGTCCAGCAATAAAATGCTGAATGGTTTCACCGCCAAGAATATCCCTGGTAATCGTTCTTGGAAATCCCCAATCTATGTATAGATATTCTCTAGTACTCGTATCGTTTACATCTTGCTCCATATAGTGGAATCTTAAGGTGAAGTCATATATCCGAGCGTTTTTCTGAGTCTCAAATTCTATAAGTTCATCATCCTCAAAATCGATGTTGTATATGGGTTCCGAATATTCTATGTTATTGCTATTGTGGAGGATGGAGGATGAGCTCACTTGTTTATTAAGTTTGGGATTGTTGATTTCGAGAAGGGTATATTCTCTAGTGTTTAATAAGCCTTTAGTAAGGGCATAATACACTCTGGTTTTTGGAGCACTAAAAATTCCATCTTCTTTATTGAAAAGGGTAAGGGTATCAAATATAATTGTATTGGAGCCAGACTTGAGTTTTACGTCCAGTTTATAAGGGTATTCAATGGAGTCTTGAACTTGAGCAGCTTCAAGAATGTCTCCTTCGGATAGGTATCCTTTTTGAATTCTTATATAAGTTATGCTGTCATTAGGGCTCAGTAATCCGTATACAATTGTAGTATCTTGATAATCATCCATCATATCAATATCCTTACTACAATTGCTGAATAGTGAAATGACTAATATTGAAATAAGAATTCTATGTGATATATTTCCCATCATTGATTATGCAATATAATTATTTTAACGTGAAAAAGGATGATTTGGTTGCCACGATCGGGTTGTTAATTTATTAGATCATTAATTATTATCCTCATAATCCTCTATGCTCCCTTTAAAATTAAGACCTTCAATATTTTTGATCCTAGTTTTAGCTCTATTATCGTATTGAAATACTTTAGTTTTGATGGCGCGACAAGCGAATAATCCATAGCCATTCTCAATATTACTGTATGTTTTACGATACATAATGATAGAATAATCAGAACTGGTTGATTGCTGATAAGCCATGAAGTCTTCATTTGCAGTGTTGACGCTAAGTTCCATTTCATCCGACCAATACCTTTCAAGTGTTGTGCTTGATGGGATGCCGTTAGATACAGCAGCAAGCAAAGCATCTATGTTATAAGTAATACTCAACCTTTCGGTTCCATCTGTTGTTAAGGCAATTTGCTCTTCAAGATAATAATCGATATGCTTATAAATACAACTTTCAGGGATTTGTGGGTCCACTTCCATATAGTATAGTCTCATCGCCACTTGGTATAACCTTGTGTTTTGAATGGTGTTGAAGTTGATAAAAAGCTTTTCAGGGATGCTTGTGTCAAAGGATATATAATTAGTTGGAGATATTATTTTAAGTCTAGATGCATCGTATATCATTATTTCTGAAGTGGCATATTCATTGGTTTTTGGGTTTTTAATGACCAGTTTGATAGGGTCTAGATTTTCAAATTTACCTTTAGTTACAGCGTAATACACCTGCATTTTGGGTGCATAGAATATCCCTCCCTTTTTATTGAATATGGTTATGGTGTCGAATATAATTTCAGTGTTTTCTTTTTCTATTCTTACATCTAGTTTGTAAGGGAATAAATTGGAGTCTGCAATTTGAGCAGATTCATACATGTCCCCATAGGTTAGGAAAGCCTTTTCAATTCTAAGATAGGTAATGCTATCTTCAATGTTTATCAAGCCATAAGCGATGGTGATGTCTTTATAATCCTCAAAGAGTTTGAAATCCTTATTGCAACTTGTTGTTAAGAAGAATATTGATATTACAATGGTAAAATAGCTAGTGTTTTTCATATCTTTAATCTTTTGGAATGCCTCCAATAAAATTCAAATTTGGTATGTTTCTCAAACGATTAATGGTTCTAAGGTGTAATATGTATTCTCCTCCATTTCCTGACCTTGCAGCAAATATACCATGACCATTTTTTATATTTGAGTATTGGTATTGTTGTAGTTGGTTGCCAATCACTGAATGGTCAGGCTTGTTGGCTTCAAAATAATTTCTAAGAACAATATCTCCTGATGTTATTCTTAGTTCTACATTTCCAAAATATCTATCAAGTACTTCTGTAGGTCCCACTTGTTCCACTACTAAATCGTAAAAAGTCTCTCCCCATTGATAGAACTTTACTTGCTCTCCTCCATCTGAATTTTGAGTAAAATAGGGGTCGAAGGTCCAGTCAATAGAATCATACCTTCTTGAGCTATTGTCTCCAGGGGTTTGTTCCATATAATGAAATCTAAGATCTAATGTGTAATACCTTGTATTGGGTAGGCTTTCAAATTGGATATAATACTGATGCTCAAATGCAATAGATATGACCGGATAAACAAAATCTATTAAATCTCCATCATGTAAAATAGTTGAAGAAGTGGTAAATTCTTTTGTTTTTGGATTGAAGATCTCTAAATATAGGGAGTCAGTGGTGTTGAGTAAATCTTTAGTTACCGCATGATATAATAGCATTTTTGGAGCATAAAATATTCCACCTTCTTTATTGAAGATAGTTATGGTATCAAAAGTAATGGTTTTATTACCCTGTTTGAGTTTTACATCTAATTTATAAGTGAATTGATTGGAGTCTTGAACTTGTGCGTCTTCAAGAATGTTTCCTTCTGAGAAAAAGGCTCTCTCGATACGGATGTAGCTGATACTGTCGCATGGATCAATGAGACCGTATACAATAACTTTCTCTTTGTAATCCTCTAAGAATCTAATTCCTTTACTGCAGGAAGTGCAGAATAATATTGCAAGAAAAATAATATAGAAATAATTTTTCATGAGCCGGTATGGGTTTATGGCAGCTCAAATATAGAAATAATATTGGTATCAAACGTACAGAGGTGAGATTTTGTTTAAAACCTCACCTCTGTTATTGTAAAATGATTAAGCTCTAGGCTAAATAATCGTTGATGTTCTTTTCAACTCTATTCAAAAGCTCGTTAACATCTCCTTTTACGAAATTCTCACCTGTAATCATTTCGTAAAGCTCAATATAACGCTCAGAAACTGATTGAACAAACTCATCAGTCATTTCAGGAATAGCTTGTCCTTCTTGACCTTGGAAACCATTTTCCATTAACCATTCTCTCACAAACTCTTTTGACAATTGTTTTTGGTTTTCACCCTTGTCGAATCTTTCTTGATATCCATCTTTATAGAAATAACGGCTAGAATCTGGAGTGTGAATCTCATCAATTAGATAGATTTCTCCATTTTTCTTTCCGAACTCATATTTAGTATCCACTAAAATCAAGCCTTTTTCATCAGCAATTTCACTACCTCTTTGGAATAATTCAGCAGTATATTTCTCCAATAAAGCGTAATCTTCAGGGCTAACCAATCCTTGTTTTAAGATTTCTTCTTTAGAGATATCTTCGTCATGCAATCCCATATCTGCTTTAGTGGTAGGGGTGATGATAGGACTTGGAAAAGCTTGATGCTCTTTCATACCATCAGGAATGGGGACACCACAAATTTCTCTAGCACCTTTTTTATAGGTTCTCCAACTGCTTCCAGTTAAGTATCCTCTAATGATCATTTCGATTGGAAATGGCTCGCATTTTACGCCTATGGTTACTTGTGGATCGGGAGATGCTGTTTTCCAATTCTGTACGATGTCAGCAGTTGCATCTAAAAACTTAGAAGCAATTTGGTTTAATACTTGACCTTTGTAAGGAATGCCCTTTGGTAATACCACATCGAAGGCCGAAATACGGTCGCTAGCTAGCATCACTAAAATATCTTCGCCAATAGAATATACATCTCTGACTTTGCCTTTGTAAACCTTTGTTTGACCTGGGAAATTGAAATCTGATTGAATGATGGTGTTCATAGTTTTTTTTGCTTGATTTTGTTTTGGCAAAAATAATGGATTCCACTCAAATAATGGTGTTTTTTTTAAAAATCAGAGCGTTAAATTTTAACTAAATATTTTATGGTGTTTGAAGTGGTGTAGCGATTCTTGATTTCCTGTTAAATTTGCTATAAATATTCGTTTTCAACAGATTATGTTTGTAAGTTTTCCTTTTAAAGGATAGCAATATCAATACTTTCCGCTATTTTTGCCTAAATTTTTTGCGATGTCTGAAAACTATAATGAATCTAGTATAAAATCACTCGATTGGAAAGAGCATATCCGACTCAGACCCGGAATGTATATTGGTAAGCTTGGAGATGGTTCTGCCCACGATGATGGTATTTATGTTTTACTTAAGGAAATACTTGATAACTCCATCGATGAATTTGTCATGGGAAATGGTAGGCATATCGAGGTGGAGATACAGGACCGAAAAGTAATGGTTCGTGATCATGGCCGTGGAATTCCTCTAGGAATGGTGAATGCTTGTGTTTCTAAGATTAATACTGGAGCCAAGTATGATAGTAAAGTCTTTAAAAAGGCTGTTGGACTCAATGGTGTTGGAACCAAGGCTGTAAATGCCATGTCTTCTTATTTCGAAGTCCAGTCTATTCGCGAAGGAAAAACGAAAATATCGGTATTTCATCGTGGAGAATTAATTGAAGATAGAGAAATAGAGGATAGTGAAGAAAAACCAGGTACTAAAATTACATTTATCCCAGATACTAATCTATTTGGAAATTTCAGATATATCAGTGACTATATTGAAAAGATGCTCTGGAATTATGCCTACCTCAATAATGGTTTAACCATTAGTTTTAATGGGAGCAAGTTTGTCGCAAAAAATGGGCTCCTAGACCTTTTACAAAATGAATTGGATGCCACTTTATGTTATCCCATTATTCACATGAAATTTGAGGATTTTGAATTTGCTTTTACCCATGCTCGTCAATATGGTGAAGAGTATTATTCTTTTGTAAATGGTCAGCATACCACTCAAGGTGGAACCCACCAAAATGCATTTAGAGAAAGCATAGTAAAAACCATCAGAGAATTTTATAATAAAACTTTTGAGCCAAGCGATATCAGAACTTCAATTGTTGCTGCATTAAGTTTGAAAGTTCAAGAGCCTGTTTTTGAATCGCAGACCAAAACCAAACTGGGGAGCCAGTATATGGAGCCCGATGGGCAAACGGTACGTAATTTTATTAACGATTTGGTGAAGGTTAACTTGGATAACTATCTTCACAAAAACCCAGAAACAGCAGAAGCCCTTCTGAATAAGATTATGCAAAATCAGAAAGAGCGTAAGGAGATGGCTGGTATTAAAAAGCTGGTAAAAGACAGTGCCAAGAAAACCAGTTTGCATAATAAGAAATTGAGAGATTGTAGGGTTCAGTTGAGTAGTAAACACGAACGTCGCCTAGAATCTACTTTGTTTATTACAGAGGGAGATTCGGCGAGTGGTTCAATTACAAAATCCCGTGATGTGAATACTCAAGCGGTTTTTAGTTTGAAAGGAAAGCCATTGAACAGCTACGGTTTGAGTAAGAAGATTGTTTATCAGAATGAAGAATTTAATTTGCTGCAGGCAGCTTTAAATATTGATGAAGACATGGATAATCTACGATATAATAATATCGTAATCGCTACTGATGCCGATGTAGATGGAATGCACATCCGACTCCTTTTACTCACCTTTTTCTTGCAGTTCTATCCTGACCTGATTAAACGTGGTCATCTTTATATCCTGCAGACTCCTCTATTCCGTGTTCGTAATAAAAAGAAAACCTATTATTGCTATTCCGATGAGGAAAGGAAAAAAGCCATAGAGAAGTTGCGAGGAAAACCAGAAATCACTCGATTTAAAGGATTAGGTGAGATTTCTCCTGATGAATTTAAATACTTTATTGGCAATGATATTAGATTAGATCCAGTTATTCTGAAAAAGGATTCTGCGGTAACCAACCTCCTTCAGTTTTATATGGGTAAGAATACTCCTGATCGACAAGAATTTATTATCGACAACTTGAAGGTGGAAGAAAATGAGATTGTGGATGATGCTGTGGCCTAAATAAACTTGTAAAAAAGAAATTAAAAAAGTTCAACTACAAAGGTAAATAAGGAAGGCTCAAAGCTGAATTAGCTTAGGTTTTATTAATTAATCCTTTGTGATGCCCTTTGTGTCCATAGTGGTGAAATTTTGGTCATTGTTCAATAGTCAGATGTTTCTTTGAGAATAAAGATTTATGTTAGCATTAATTCATTTGGAAAATGATAAGAATTTATCTTGGGCTTAAATATTTAATTCTTATTTAAGAAAAATCATTGCCATAAAATCAATATTTTTGCAAAAAAGAAAAGCTTTGAACGACTATTACGAAAATCCAGGCTTGGTTTTGCCAGAGAATATCCAAGAAGGAGAAGTGAAATGGAAAAGCCCTAGCAATATTGCTTTGGTAAAGTATTGGGGGAAATATGGAACACAATTACCCAAAAACGCCAGTTTGAGCATGTGTTTATCCGAATCTTTTACCGAGACATCCATACAATATCAAGTAGCAAAAGGGAAACCTCAGCGTGAATTTTATTTCGAAGGAAAAGCAAATGAAGCCTTTGCCAAACGTATCTGGAAGTTCATCGATTCATTAGACTCCATCTATCCCTATCTCAATCAACTCGATTTACGAATTTATACTCATAATAGCTTTCCGCATTCTGCAGGAATTGCCTCCTCAGCTTCTGCTATGGCTGCTTTGGCTCTTTGTTTGGTCGATATGGAAAGGACTTTCTTTTCTTGCCCTAAGAAAGAAGATGACTTTTTTCATAAGGCCAGTTATTTGGCACGTTTGGGAAGCGGTAGTGCTTCACGTTCCGTTTATGGTGGCTATGCCATTTGGGGAGATGCTAAGTCGATTCAAGAAAACACGGATAATAAATTTGCGGTTCCTTTTTCTGGAAAAGTAGATGCTACATTCGAAAATTTGAGCGATGCTATTTTAATAGTAGACAATGGTCAAAAAGAAGTGAGCTCTAGCCTTGGGCATTCCTTAATGGAAGGACATCCTTATGGCGATGATAGATTAGCTCAGGCAGATCGTCATATGAAAGTCTTGGCTCAAGCCATGGTGGAAGGAGATAAAGAGGCTTTTATTAAAGTTGTGGAAGCAGAGGCCTTGAGTTTGCATGCTTTAATGATGGCTTCCGATCCTTGGTTCATTTTAATGAAACCCGAGACCTTGAAAATTTTGCAATTGATTAAGAATTATAGATCACAAACCCGTCATTTTTTATGCTTTACTTTGGATGCCGGACCCAATGTTCATTTGATCTATGGAAAAAAGGATGAATTGGAGGTGGTTCAATTTATTGAGAAAGAACTCAAACCACTTTGTCATCAACATCAGATTATTTATGATAGTATGGGCAAAGGGCCAGAAAAATTGATCTAATGATACAGAAGAGCAACGTTTTTTACGGAAAGATATTATTGTTTGGGGAGTATGGGGTTATTTTTAATTCCATGGCCTTAACCATCCCTTATTCTCATTTTAAAGGGGAGTTGAGCTTTATTAGCAAATATAAATATACCGATTTTGAATGGGCCAAAGAAAGTAATCGCTCCTTAAAAGAATATGCCAATCATCTGGTAGAACTACAAGAGAATAATGGAGCTGGATGTTTTTTGGATTTGACAAAACTACACCGTGATATTGATAAAGGCATGTATTTTGAAAGCAGTATTCCGCAGGGATATGGAGTAGGAAGTAGTGGCGCTTTGGTGGCCGCTATTTACGATAACTATGCCGAAGAGAAAATAAAAAGCGATAGAAGATTAAGTCCGAAGAGTATTTTCAGATTAAAGGATATTTTCAGTCGAATGGAAGCTTTCTTCCATGGCAAGTCTTCCGGACTCGACCCTCTCAACTGCTATATCCAATATCCACTGCTTATTCAATCCAATAACGAAATAGAAACCGTTGCCATCCCCCGAAATAAGTTTAATAAGGATGGAGCTATCTTTTTAATCAATAGTGGTAAGCCAGGTAAAACAGCCCCTTTGGTGAAACATTTTTTGGAGAATTATAAAGAGGAAGATTTTAAGAGGATGGTAAATGAGGAGTTTATCCCTACAAATAATGAATGCATCGAAAGTTTATTAGCTGGTAGAGGAAATGAGTTCTTTGAGTCCTTGAGTAAATTGAGCCATATAGAGTTCGACCATTTTCAAAGAATGATACCCGAATCGATTAGTCAAGTTTGGTCACATGGCTTAAATTCAGGTGATTACAGTATGAAGCTCTGTGGCTCCGGTGGCGGAGGGTTTATGTTAGGTTTTGCCCAAGATTATGACAAAGCCCGTCAAAGCCTTGCCGATAGGGGTGTGGAGATGATTCCTGTTTATCGGAATTCTTAGGGTAAATGTGTATTGTTGTATGGCCACGATGGCACAAGGAGATGAAATTGTGCAATTGACCTCGGTCCTTATTCAATCATTCACCCATTCACCCATTCAATCATTATTTCATTACCTAATCTACTGCACCACCAACTTTGTCTCCTTGCGATATTGCGATGCACTAGTTCCAGTAAACTCCTTAAATAGTTTATTGAAATGGGAAAAGTTATTAAAGCCACATTCATAGCTGATATCGGTAATGCTACTGTTGCTTTCTAATAATAACTTAGTCGCATGAACAATTCGGTATTCATTCACCAGCTTGGTGAAGGTTTTTCCGGTTGTCTTTTTAAAATAGCGACAAAAAGCAGGGACAGTCATGCTGGCCTTATTAGCAATTTCACCTAGGCTAATTGGCCTTTCAAAATTTTTATTAATATGCTTATAGATAAGGTCGATTTTATTGCTGTCCTGTGGGCTAATCTCAAGTGTATAGCCATCGGCATTTAAAATGGTATAATCTTTAGAGGAGGTGAGTTCGCTTAGTATTTCTAAAAGTAAGATAATTCTCTTTAAACCTTCAGATTTATAAAGCTCCTCAAACATTGGGCCTACTATTTTTTTAGTCTCTCTATGAAACTTCACCCCCTTTTTGGCTCTTTCCAATAAAATATTAATCGATTTCATTTCGGGAAGGCTTAAAAAGTGTTCTCCAAAAAAATCGGGCTTAAATTGTACTATGGTTTCCGATCCTTTAGTTGTTAGTCTATCGCTAAAACCATGGTGAGGTAAATTAGCACCTAATAATAAGAGCTGGCTGCGGTTAAAATAAGAGAGGTGATTACCTATATGTACTTTTCCTTGTCCTTTGTTTATATAAACAAGTTCAACTTCTGGGTGAATATGCCAAGAGGCTTGATTCACCATGTCATGACCAGAGTGTTGTAGTACTTTTAGAGAGCTTCCAAAGCCAGTGTTGATATGCTCTAATGCTGGTTTCTGTGTATTCATATTCTATTAATTCTTATTCAAAGATAAAGCAATTATCGTAGATTAAATATGCAAATTTAACCATAAAGTGTACTATATTAACATTAATAATTATTTAACATTAAAGTAGGGTTAAAATAGCAAATATATTGGTCAATATTGATGCATTCTAAATAAGAAAACGGTCCTACATTTGCCTCGTTATAAATTATTAATTAAAAAGAAAACGATCATGAAACAAGCATGATAAAAATAATTATTAAATATATATTCCAATGATTATTTTTCATCCTGCGGTTCCATTTGACATTAAAAACTAAAAAAGTAACAAATGAAAAACGTAATGAAACAAAGTCTAGTAATTCTAGCACTATTTACAGCCTTGTATACTTATGCGGGCGAAGTAATTACATTTTCAAGCAATGATGTAAATGCTAAGAGTTTGGTTAAAATCCAACAAATTAGTGAGGGAACTCATTTTTCTATCAAAGATGAAGATGGTATTACGCTCTATCAAGAGACCATAAATAATAGCGGTATAGTTTCAAAATTATTGGATTTCAGCACGCTTCCAGATGCGGACTATTATTTTGAGTTGGATAGCGAAGAGAAAATTAAAGTGATTCCATTCTCAGTGAATAAAAGTGTAGCCGAGTTTGTAGCTGCTGAAGAGTATAGTATTGTTAAGCCTAAAATTGTGGTGAATGATCAGTTGGTGCATATTAGTAATGATGCCTTAGAAAATCAAAAGGTAGATGTTAAAGTCTATTATGAGAATGATGATTTGGCCTTTAGGGAGTTATTACAGGATGCAAAGGCTATTAACAGAACTTATGATTTCTCAAGTAGTTTGAAAGGTAATTATACTATAGTATTAACTAAAGAGGGAAGAACCTTTGTTGACAATATTTATATTCCTTAAGAAAAATAACATACGATTTGTTTTGATGGAAAACTGGGGCTTCGGCTCTGGTTTTTTTTGTGCCAGTATATTTGCACTATATACTAGATATCCATATAGATAACTCTTTTCTCGGGAGTAATTTTGATAGGAATTGGAAAATAGTGAATGTTAATTTTTAGCATCAATTTGTTATTTTTAAGGTGTTGAAAAACATTGAAATATATATTTGTTTGATATAAACAGATATATATTCTTTAATCATAAACTATGAGGCTTCGTGTTGGTTTTTTCCTAATTCATTTTCTTTTTCTTTCATTTATTGTTAATGCATCACAAATTGATTCCTTAAAACTGGAGTTAAATCCAGAAAACAAGGATACCACCTATGTGAAACTTCTCTTACAGATAGCTGATCAAATGTATGTGATGAGTACAGATAGTATGCATGCCTATAGTCTTTCAGCTTATGACATTACTAAAGAGAATATGAATCATGCAAAAAACAAAACCGAAGAAAAAGCTTACCATGCTATGATGGCTTTGGCGATTAGTAATATTGGAAGCTATTATAATGATATGGGTAAAATCGATACTGCACTACATTTATATGTTAATGCCAATGAAATACTTGAAGAATTAGGTGACAAGGAAGGAATGGGGATAACGCTAAATAATATTGGTTTTATTTATAATAATTTTAAGGTGGATATTCCAAAAGCTATAGACTATTATGAGCAAAGTTTGGCTTGTTTTGAAGAAATTAATTTAGATTATGGGAAGGCGGCCATCTTAAATAACCTGGCATATATTTATGATAATCAAGGAGATTATAAAAAGGCCTTAGACTATTATTTTAAAGCATTGGCTATCAGGGAAAAGAATAATAATAAAAATGGTAGGGCAGAAGTATTGAATAATATTGGAGCTGCTTATCAAGATTTGGGAGATGATGAATTGGCTTTCGAAAATTACACTAAAAGTCTAAAGTTAAAGGAAGAAATAAAAGATAGTGTGGGAATGGGCTATTCTTATAATAATATTGCCTCCATTTATATGGACATGAATGATTATGAAAAGGCATTGGAAACTCATTTGCTAGCTCTGAAAATAAGAAATAGGATGGGGAATCCTCGGCAGATGGCTGAGTCTTATGGTAATGTTGGGCTGGTATTAACACTTATGGGCAATTATAGCGAAGCGGAAACTAATCTTAAAAAATCTTCAGAATTGTATAGTGGACTAGGCGTAAAAGATGGAGAAGGTTATACTATTCATAATTTAGGTCTGAATTACTATAAAGAGGAGGATTATCAAAATGCCTTGTCTTGTGGTAGAACAGCTTATGGTATTGCCTCAGAACTGGGTTATAAAAAGAATTTACGGGATGCGTCTCATTTATTATATTCTATTTTTAAAACACAAAATCAGATGGATAGCGCATTGGTTTATTTCGAGATTTACCATGAGATGATGGATAGCATTAAGAGTAGTGATAATATCAAAGCTAGTGTAAGGATGCAGACTAGGTATGAAATAGCTCAGGAGAATTTAATAAAGGAACAGCTTCTGAAAGAAGAAGAAAAGATTGCACAAGAGGAAAAGAGCAGAAGAAATAGTATTCAATATACATTGATATTTATAGCCCTTTTGATACTAGCTGCTGCTATTCTTGTTATGGGCATCATACACGTTTCTGAGAAACAAGCGCAAGGATTGATATTTCTCACCTTCTTACTTTTTTTTGAATTCCTTTTGGTCGCTCTTGACCCTTGGGTTGATATGTATTCTGGTGGAGCTCCTGCCATTAAATTAGGATTTAATGTTATCATTGCTGCATTAATATTTCCTGCTCATCAATATTTTGAAGGGGTGATTCATCGTAGGGTAATTAGAAAGATAAAGAAGTAATTTAATAATGATTCACGAGTTCTTGGTTTGTGTAAATCTGAATGATGTTCATTTGTTAAGCTTTGATAAGCACAGTGATAAACTTGTGCTTTTATACAAAAAGGCCCTCCAAAATGGAAGGCCTACTCAAAAATATCTTAATATTTGTTCTACCAAATCACAGCTCTATCTTCTGGAGCTATATACAATTTGTCACCTTCTTTTACACCAAAGGCTTCATAGAAAACATCCATATTGTATAAAGGTACATTTACTCTGGCATCACCAGGAGAGTGTACATCTTCTTTTAATCTACGAGCTAATTCTTTGTCGAGGATGTTGGAACGCCAAACACCAGCATAAGAAAGGAAGAATCTTTGTTGTGGAGTAAATCCATCAATTTTCTCAGTGCTTTTAGCTTGCTCTGTTTCTTGGAATGCTTCCCAAGCAATGTTCAAACCACCGAAGTCAGCAATATTTTCACCTAATGTTAATTGGCCATCAACATGTAAAGTATCCAACTCAACAAAAGCATTGTATTGGTCGATTAGTAATTGTGACTTGGCTTCAAATGCTTTTGCATCAGACTCAGCCCACCAATTATTCAAGTTTCCATCTTTGTCAAAGTTACGTCCTTGGTCATCAAAACCATGTGTCATTTCATGGCCAATAACCACTCCAATAGCACCATAATTTACAGCGTCATCTTCTTCCATAAAAAAGAATGGAGGCTGAAGAATAGCGGCTGGGAAAACTATCTCATTGGCATTAGGACTGTAATAAGCATTCACAGTTTGAGGAGTCATTCCCCATTCGCTTTTGTCGTAAGGTTTGCCAATTTTTGCTAATTCTTCTTTTACTGAGAAAACTCTAGCATTGGTAATATTTGCATAATAATGACCTGCTTCAATATCAAGTTTACTATAATCCATCCATTTATCAGGATATCCAACTTTAACACTAATAGCATTTAATTTAGCATGAGCCAATACTTTTGTACTGTCGCTCATCCACTCTAATTGGTCAATTCTATTACCTAAAGAAACTCTTAGGTTTGCAACTAAGTCAATCATTCTCTCTTTAGCCTGTGGTGGGAAATGCTTTTCAACATATAGTTTGCCAATAGCTTCGCCCATAGAACCACTTGTAGAACCCAAAACTCTTTTCCATCTTGGTCTTTGAGCTTGCTGACCGCTTAATACAGTACCGTAGAAGTCAAAGTCAGCTTTTTCAAAATCAGAGCTTAAATAATTAGCCGATCTGTTAATTTGATTCCAGATTAAATAGTTTTTCCAAGTATCTATTTTTTCTTGATCTACCATTTGGGCAACTTCAGTAATAAAACCGGTCTGACGAACATTGATTTCCTCAAGTTTATCAAAGCCTAAAGTAGAAAAATATTGATCCCAATTGGTTCCTGGAGCCATCTTTTGAAGATCGGTAACAGGCATTTTATTATAAGTTCTGAATGGGTCTCTGTTTTCTAAACGTGTTAAAGAGGCAGTAGCCAAACGAGTTTCGAAGGACATGATTGAAACAGCCATTTTTTGTGCCTCTTTATCAGAATATCCAGCTAGTTTTAGCATGGTAACCATATGGTCCACGTAAGCGGCACGCATTTCGGTACTTTGTGCATCTTCGCTGGTATAATAATCTCTATCTGGTAAGCCTAAGCCACCTTGGTAGAAGTTAGCAATCATCATAGAACTGTTTTGGTCATCTTGTGAACCAAAGAAATAAAATAAAGGGTTGATTCCGCTCAATTGCATTTCGGCAACCAAAGGAAGGATTTCTTCTTTAGATTTTACCGCATTAATTTTGTCAATGGCAGGTTGAATAGGTTTCATTCCTAGTGCATCGATTGCAGTGGTATCCATTCCGCTATTATAAAAATCACCAATTTTTTGAGCAATACTACCCTTTGGAGCGTCTGCTTCAGCAGCTTCCAAAATGAGTGCTTTTAATTGTTTTTGATTTTCGTCAGACAAAACAGTAAAAGAACCATACTGTGTTTTATCATCAGGAACAGGATTGTCTTTTAACCATCCGCCACTTGTGTATTGGAAAAAGTCGTCACCAGGTTTTACGGTGAGATCCATGTTCTTTAGGTCCACAGCTTTAACTGCAGTACTTGTTGTCTTTTTGCTCGTTTCTGAGCTGCAGGAAAACAATATCATTCCTAATGCCAAACTCCATATAGAAGTTTTGAGTGTAAAATTCATCTTTTTTTAATTAAGGTTTAACAATAAATGTGGTTTTACTATTATCTATTGTTTGTTTTGTGATTCTTAAAATTCGATTTCCAATTTTAGTACATCTTTTAGCTTGCGGAGATTAGGATTCTTTTTAGCCATTTGCTCAAACTTTTCCATGGGCCCGTCAGCCTTGAAATTTTCGGTGGCTAAAATACTAGTTTTTATTTTAATCTGGTAATTATTTAATTGGGTGCGCAGTTTCATCAACAGAACTTCTGCATGGCTCATCAAATCTTGCTCTTGGGCTTTGTTATAGAATTTGAATTCTATTTCTTTGTCGTTTATTAGTGCTGGTTTTTCTGAACGTAAAACCGATTTTAGGCTGGGTTGACCTTCCAATTCATTGATAAATGAATTGATAATCTCATCTAGCTTGTCCTTCTCGATAGGTTCGGCTATATGCTCTTTCCCTATCATATAGGCTATTGGATCTTCTTCGGCATCCGCTTCCTTTTTTTCATCATTTAATGAGTAACCCAAATCACGACTGAATCCTCTATTGATTTTTCTTTTTAATGGTTTCGGTTTGTCTTCTTTTGTGGAAGGTTTTGTTGTTGGTCCTGTATTTTCTTGACTGTCTGCTCTTGGTATTGGGCTTGGTTCAATAGCTTTTTCCTCTGTTTTCTGAGGACTTGAAACACTAGTGTTTTCAGGTGAAGGAACATTTGTGTTTATGTTGGGAGAAAGTAGTGTGTCCGCAAAGTCTTGTTTATCAGTTAATAAGCTTTCTGGAACTTCATTTTTTTTTAGGTCAATCCTTTTTTTTTCAGCCCCAGTTTTGTCAAACATGCCAGAGGCCAGTCCGCACATTTGCATCAATCCCAGTTCTAGAAGAAGCCTTTTGTTATTGCTTGTTCTGTAATTGATGTCGCTCTGATTGTTTATCTCAAGACATCGAATGAGGAACCCAGTTTCAAACTGAGGAGCTTGTTGACGGTATTTTTCCTTTATATTATTAGAAGTGTCCATCAAATCTATGGTAGCTTCGTCACGGCTAATCATTAATGATCTTAAGTGTTCGCCCAATCCAATGATAAAGTGTTGTCCATCGAAACCTTTGTCAATAATCTGGTTCAATAATACCAAAGCGCTACTGATATTTCCTTTGAGGATTTCATCGGTGATTTTGAAGAAATAATCTTGGTCTAATACGTGCAGGTTTTCTACCACTTTTTCATAGGTCAGGTGACCTGAAGTAAAGCTCACTAATTGATCAAATATTGAAAGTGCATCCCTTAAAGCACCATCTGCTTTTTCAGCTACCAGGTGAAGTGCATCTTCTTCTGCAGTAACGCCTTCATTTTTGGCCACATAAGCCAAGTGTTTAGCCATATCGCTAATGGTGATTCTGTTGAAGTTGAATACCTGGCAACGAGATAAAATAGTCGGGATAATTTTATGACGCTCGGTAGTTGCTAAAATAAACTTCACATAAGTTGGAGGCTCCTCTAATGTCTTCAAAAAGGCATTGAAAGCTTGGGTAGATAGCATATGAACCTCATCTATGATATAGATTTTGTATTTACCAACCTGAGGAGGGATTCTAACTTGTTCCACCAGTTGACGAATATCATCTACGCTATTATTAGAGGCTGCATCGAGTTCATATATATTAAAGGAAGAATTAGTGGCAAAAGATTTACAAGACTCACACTCGTTACAGGCTTCGGTATTCGCCACATCGAGGTTCATGCAATTAATGGTTTTAGCAAAAATACGTGCAGTTGTTGTTTTACCAACACCTCTAGGCCCAGTAAATAGGTATGCTTGCGCCAAGTGATTGGTGCTAATGGCATTCTTCAAGGTGTTGGTGATGCTTTG
The DNA here is from genome assembly GCF_013166655.1 of Lentimicrobium sp. L6. Taxonomy (NCBI): domain Bacteria; kingdom Pseudomonadati; phylum Bacteroidota; class Bacteroidia; order Bacteroidales; family Lentimicrobiaceae; genus Lentimicrobium; species Lentimicrobium sp. L6. Next base: position 7,650 of record NZ_JABKCA010000030.1, on the reverse strand, counting down.
TTGCCCCACCACGGTATCGAAGGTTGCTGGTCTGTATTTTCTCGCCGAAACAATAAAATTCTCCATAAGATTGCAAAAATAGGAAAATCTTTGATGAATGGGAGAGATGAGGGGGATAATTTTTATTGCTTTTTTGTTATGATAATTTTCTAGTAAAAATGGCCTTTGAGGAATAGTTATGGCCTTTCCTGGTTTTTGAAAGTGATGCTTGTCCTATAAATTAGGAAATTATAGATACTTTGCACAAAACTATAGCACCCCAATAGCATGATAAAAAAATCAAATGCATGCATATAAAAACAACAAAAAATATAGCTAAATATTTCCAGTTAAAGCCAGAAGGATCGACCCTTTTTTTGTATTTCGGACTTTCTCTACCAAAATCACTGTTTCATGTGATATTTACGAGATTTTTTTGTAAACTTGCACATGTTTAATTAGGCCAGAAAACTGAGATTTGGATTATTTACCTAAAAGAATGATTTTGAAGCATATAAAGTTACTTTTAATTGCCCTGACCATAAGCGGTTTTGCCCTTAAATCAAGCATGGCACATACTGATCATGCCACTGAGCATAAAGAAAATATTCATGAAATTGCCGATGAAGAGGTTTTCGACGCTGGTAAAATGATTATTGAGCACGTCATAGATTCCTATGAATGGCACATTCTAAATTGGGGTCATACCCATGTTTCTGTTCCTCTTCCAATTCTTATTTTCCACGATGGACAGTTGTTGTCATTTATGTCATCTGCTTTTGTAGATCATGAAACACACCATAAAATCCCTGTTTTTTTCGATTCTAACGGAGAGATGATACATGATCTTGAGCATGGTGCTGATGTAGCTTACGCTTTTGCAATTATGCAAGATGGCGGACATAAAGGTAAAATAGCCTATATCGATGCGCAACAGTATTTTGCCAATCACGAAATTATAGAAATTACTGAAGGTGGATTGCCTTGGGATTTTTCTATCACAAAAAATGTCGTAGCCCTTTGGTTCAGTATTATTCTAATGCTGTGGATTTTTGCCAGTGTAGCTAAAAGCTATAAAACTAGAAAAGGAATGGCCCCAAAGGGCATGCAGAGTGTTTTTGAGCCTTTGATTGTTTTTATTCGTGACGATATTGCCAAGTCTTCTATTGGCGAAAAGAAATATGAAAAATACCTTCCATTTTTACTCACTATTTTCTTCTTTATCTTCTTTAATAATCTTTTAGGTTTGATTCCTATCATTCCTGGAGGAGCGAATTTAACAGGAAATATTGCGGTAACTGGAGTTTTAGCAGTATTCACTTTTGTAATTACTACTTTAAGTGCCAATAAAAACTATTGGGTACATATTGTAAATACACCTGGTGTACCATGGTGGTTGAAGTTCCCTATTCCATTGATGCCTATCGTAGAAATCATGGGGGTGTTTACTAAGCCATTCGTATTAATGGTGCGTTTATTTGCTAATATCACAGCTGGTCATATCATCATATTAGGCTTTATGAGCTTGATATTTATTTTCGGTGCTATGACACCAGTAGCTGGATATGGTGTGAGTATTGTCAGTGTTGCTTTTTCTATCTTTATGTCATTACTAGAGTTTTTGGTTGCTTTTATCCAAGCCTATGTATTTACATTATTATCGGCGCTCTATTTTGGAGCTGCTGTAGAAGAGCATCATTAAGAAATAGAATTATATATTACTAATCAATAAATAAACAATTATGTCTTTATTAACCATTTTATTGCAAGCTGTAGCTGACTTCGCTCCTTATGCAAAATTAGGTGCTGGTATTGGTGCTGGTATCGCTGCTATTGGTGCAGGTATCGGAATTGGTCAGATTGGTCGTGGTGCTGTTGAGTCCATTGCCCGTCAACCAGAAGCAGTTGGTGACATTCGTTCAAATATGATTGTTGCTGCCGCCCTTATCGAAGGTGTAGCTTTCTTTGCTATTGTGGTTTGTCTCTTGATTTTATTCTTGTAGTCGAACCCTGGTTCAAGTATCCTGACGGTAGGTCAGGATGCTTGATTTTTTAATTGCTCATTTATAAACAAAAAGATATATGGAATTAGTTAGTCCCGGTTTTGGATTGATATTTTGGATGTTGGTATCCTTCAGCATATTGCTGTTCATCACTTTTAAGTTCATTTGGCCTGCTATTTTAGGAGGATTAAAAGAACGTGAAGAAGAAATTGCCAGTTCTTTAGAGGAAGCTAAAAAAGCTCGTGAAGAAATGAAAGCACTTCAGTCTGATAATCAGGCTTTAATTAAAGAAGCTAAAAATCAGCGTGACGAGATTTTAAAAGAAGCCAAAGCTTTAAAAGACGACATTTTGAAAGAAGCCAAACAGCAAGCTACTTTGGAAGGTCAACAATTGGTAGAAGAATCAAGAAAACGCATTCAGCAAGAGAAGGTGGCTGCTATTACCGAGTTGAAAAACGAAGTAGCAGACTTATCTATCAGTATTGCAGAGAAATTGATTAAGACAGAATTATCTGCCGATACTAAGAAGAAGGATTTGATGGATAAGTTGATTAAAGAAGCTGACAAGCAACTAAACTAAATAGAGATGAATCAAACACGCTTAGCAAACAGATACGCCAAAGCGCTTTTTGAGCTTGCTCTGGAACAGAAAAAGTTGGAAAAAGTTGGTGAAGATATGTTTCTAATTTCTCAAACTATTGCCGAGAATAAAGAGCTAGAAAACATGCTCAAAAGCCCGGTGATTAAGTTGGCGAAAAAGGAAAATGTGATGAATAGCCTTTTTGGTAAAAATACTGATCCCATCAGCCTTCGTTTTATGATGTTGGTGGCAAAAAAGAGTAGAGAAGAATATTTGGCATATTTCGCTAAAGAATTCACCAATATATATAACGATTATAAAGGTCTTATTGATGCATGGGTTTCTACTTCTGGTTCTATCGATAAAGAAGTGAAAGCTGATATCATGGCACTCCTCAAAAAGATTTCTGGTAAAACAGTGGTATTGCATGAGAATGTAAATGCTGATTTATTAGGTGGTTTTATCGTAAAAGTAGGCGACTATCAATACGATGCCAGCACACGTACTTTAATGAGGAAGTTAAAAGAAGATTTTTCGAGAGATCTTTTTGTAGGAAAAGTTTAATTTAGAAGAAATAAAGAAAAAAATATAGAGATATGGCTCAAATCAAACCCGCTGAAGTATCAGCAATATTAAGACAAGAGTTAGCAGGTTTTAAAGATGAAGCACAATTAGAAGAGGTAGGTACTGTTCTCCAAGTAGGAGATGGTATTGCTCGCGTTTATGGTCTTACCAATGCTCAAGCTGGCGAGTTGGTCGAGTTTGAAAAAGGTGGCCTTAAAGGTATTGTATTGAATCTTGAAGAAGATAATGTTGGAATTGTATTATTAGGTGACGCTGATACCATTACAGAAGGTGATACGGTGAAAAGAACCAAATTAATTTCTTCCATCAATGTAGGTGAGGGAATGCTCGGCCGTGTGATTGATACCTTGGGTGCACCAATCGACGGTGCAGGTCCAATTGAAGGGAAAACCTATGAAATGCCTTTGGAACGTAAAGCGCCAGGTGTAATTTATCGTCAGCCTGTAACTGAGCCATTACAAACAGGTATTAAAGCTATTGATGCCATGATCCCTATCGGGCGTGGACAACGTGAGCTAATCATTGGTGACCGTCAAACAGGTAAGTCAACTATTGCAATTGATACCATTATCAATCAAAAAGAGTTTTACGATAGAGGGGAGCCTGTATATTGTATCTATGTAGCTTCTGGACAAAAAGGTTCTACAGTGGCTAATACCATGCAGGTTTTAAAAGAAAAAGGAGCTCTTGCTTATACCGTAATTGTTTCTTCTACGGCCTCTGATCCAGCTGCGATGCAATATTATGCTCCATTTGCTGGTGCTGCCATTGGTGAGTATTTCCGTGATACTGGAAGACCAGCATTAGTGGTTTATGATGATTTATCTAAACAAGCGGTTGCTTATCGTGAAGTATCATTATTATTAAGAAGACCTCCAGGGCGTGAAGCTTATCCTGGTGACGTTTTCTATCTTCACTCAAGATTATTAGAACGTGCTGCTAAGGTGATTGACAATGATAAAATTGCCAGTCAGATGAATGATTTGCCTGCAAGTTTGAAAGATATAGTAAAAGGAGGAGGGTCTTTGACTGCACTTCCTATTATTGAAACGCAAGCTGGTGATGTTTCTGCATATATTCCTACCAACGTGATTTCTATTACTGATGGTCAGATTTTCTTAGAGTCTGATTTGTTTAACTCCGGTATTCGCCCAGCGATTAATGTGGGAGTTTCAGTATCTAGAGTTGGGGGTAATGCTCAAATTAAACCAATGAAAAAAGTGGCGGGTACTTTGAAGTTAGATCAAGCTCAATATCGTGAATTAGAAGCTTTTGCAAAGTTTGGTTCCGATTTGGATGAGGCTACTTTATCCGTATTAGAAAAAGGTAAGAGAAACGTAGAAATCTTAAAACAAAATCTATTCTCTCCAATGAAAGTGGAGCATCAAGTGGCTATCATTTTCTGTGGAACTAAGGGATTATTGAAAGATGTTCCTGTGAATAAGATTTCAGATTTTCAGGCGGATTACATACATCATTTGGAAACCAATCATGCCGATACCTTGAAGACTATTGCTGCTGGAAAATACACCGATGATATTACAAAGGTGTTAACAGACACTGCAGCACTTGTATCAGAGAGATTTAAATAGATATTAAACATAATTCTTCAGCATGCCAAGCTTAAAAGAAGTAAGAACGAGGATAGCCTCTGTAAATTCGACCCAGCAAATTACCAGTGCCATGAAAATGGTGGCCGCAAGTAAGTTGCGTCGGGCTCAGAATGCTATTGTCAATATGCGCCCTTATGCCAATAAGTTGAATGAGATATTGCAAAATGTTTCCTCGAGTGCAAATTCTAGTGAAGATAATGTATATGGTGAGGAGAGAACTTTGAATAAAGTGCTTTTAATTGCCGTTACTTCAAATAGAGGCCTTTGTGGAGCTTTTAATGCTAATATCATTAAGAAAACTCGCCATTTAATGGTAGAGAATTTTAGCGATTTACATCGGAATGGAAACGTGGATGTGATAACCGTTGGAAAGAAAGCCAGTGAAGCTTTTGCAAAATTGGGAGATCGCCATGTGGGTTCTTATGATGATTTCTGGGATGATTTAAAATTTGAAACTATATACCCTTTGGCTGAGGAGCTCTTAAGCAAATTCAAAAAGAAAGAATACGATAGGATTGTAGTGGTTTATAATATGTTCAAGAATGCAGCTACACAATTGGTAACTGCAGAACAGTTATTACCTGTTCTGCAAACAGAGAAAGCAGAAGGTGCAGCAGAATCTAATTACCTTTTTGAGCCTTCAAAAGAAGAAATTTTAGGAAGCTTAATTCCAACGATTTTAAGGATGCAGTTTTATAAAACTTTGCTTGACTCATTTGCCTCAGAACATGGAGCTCGTATGACTTCTATGCAACAAGCTACGGATAATGCTCAGGAGATGTTGCGTGATCTTAAACTCAAATACAATAAAGCGCGTCAGGCTGCCATTACTGGTGAAATTCTGGAAATTGTAGGTGGTGCTGAGGCTTTAAAGAACGCCTAATTAGATAGATTCCTCTTATTGAGGTTTTAGATATATGAGGAGCTGCTTTTGTGAAAAGGTGGCTCTTTTTGTTTTCCTGAATAAATCCCTTAGAATAGGTTGAGCATTATTAACTATATTTGCTTCTATCAAAAAAGGGATATGAAATTTTTATTGAGATTCATTCAGATTATAATTATTGTTGGAAGTGTTTTTGTATCATCTTCTTTTGCCTCAGAAGATTCTAAGGTAGATAGCCTCGCATCTCTATTATTTAAGACAAATAATGAAAAATTAAAGCTTGAACTTTTGTTGGAATTAGCTGATAAAACAAGTTGGACAGATATCAAATCATCTGAGAAATATGCAAGACAAGCGTTAGAATTATCTCGAAAACTAGAGGATATTAAAGGATTGGCCTATTCTAATTTTTGGTTGGCTAAAATATATGGTGATTATGAATTCGATTTAGCTGAGAATCTAATTCTGCAGTCTTTAGAACATGCCATGTCCATACAGGATAGCATTTTAATGGCTAGAGGTTATAATCTATTAGGAAATTTAAAAAGCAATCTAAAGTTCAATGAAGATGCTTTATCCTATTATAATCGTTCTTTAGGTATATTTTTAAGGCATGATCAAGATTCATTGGCAGCAGGAACTTATAATAATCTAGGTATTTCTTATGCTTTCGAATACGGAGATAGCCTTTCTATCAATTATTATCAAAAAGCGGCATCAATTAACATCAATAATAATAATTACCTATGGTTGGCCATAAATTATCTTAATATCGGTAACGATTATCTTCGTTTAGAAAGATTAAGTATGGGTTATGAATATTTGCAAATGAGTATGGAAATTGCAAATGAGCATCAATTTATTAGATTATTTCCTTGGATATATAATAACCTTAGCAATTATTATTTAAAGTCTAAAAATTTTCCAAAAGCTTTAGAATTAGCTAAAGAAGGCTTGAATAGAGCGAAAGATCAATCTAATAGATTGCAAGAACTATATGCCTTAGAACAATTGAAAGAAATCTCTCAGGAAATGTCTGATTTAGCTTCTACCAATTTTTATTTGGAAGATATTATTGAGATTAAAGATTCAATTAGTAAATATAATAGGCTCAAAGAATTGGATCTGTTGGAGATGAGATATAAATTTGAAGAAGAGCAAAAAGCTCAAGTATTAGAGAAAGCACTATTAGAAGCTAAATATTATAGGAAGGAAGTCACTTATCTCTTAATATTATTAATTGCTGGAGTATTTACCTTTACTTTTTTGTCACTCTATATTTTTCAACGAAATAGAAACCGTAGGAAAACTTTAGAACAAAAAAATACATTACTTGAAAAGGAGAAATTATCTAAAAACTTAGAATTTAGAAATAAGGAACTCACTACAAATGTAATGTACTTATTAAAGAAGAACGAGTTTATTTCAAATATATCAAGTAAGCTAAAAAATATAGATATAGATAATTCACAACAAGAGAATGATTATATCAGAAAAATTATTATTGAATTAGATAAAAGTATATCTGATGATAATTGGGAAGATTTTGAGGTCCGGTTTCAAGAAGTACATGTTGGATTCTATAATAGCCTTAGTAATAGTTTTCCTGATCTTACTCCCAATGAATTGCGTTTATGCGCTTTCTTACGATTGAATATGACCACCAAAGAAATAGCTGATATTACTTTCCAATCTGCAGAGAGTATCAAAAAAGCTAGATATCGCCTAAGAAAGAAATTAAATCTAAATAGAGATGATAATTTAGTCACTTTCTTGTCAAAAATGTAATTGTCCACTTTTTATCCCCCTACCCTTAATACCATTGTCCACTTTTTGTCTTCTAAATAAAAATCTGATAAATAGCTCTTTATGTAGTTTTGTGTTCTGATTAATCTACAATACATAATCAAATATTGGGCACTTTATATGGACAAGAAAAAAAATGAAGACTTAGTGGATATACCGGCGTTATTGTGCCAGTCATACCGACGTTATTGTGCCAGTGTG
>NZ_JABKCA010000029.1 GCF_013166655.1 Lentimicrobium sp. L6 | reverse complement strand
TACAAAATAATATACTCATATACAACTATTTGTGAACTAAATGGGTAACCCTATACTTTAATATTATCTATTTCTTCATCACTGTTGATACTAACAAAGTCAGTAGCAGGGTTTGGATAGATAGAAACATTGTTTTTAGTCATATCTGAAACAGATATAGAAAAATCAATAGCCACATCATCAACTAGTAAGATACCTTGGTTTGGATCACTATACCCATAGAAAGAGAAGAAATATTCGCCTGTAGTGCTTACATTAAAGCTTACTGTTGCTTTTTCCCAATCTTGGTTATCAAGATTTTCATTTTTGAAAATCTCAGTAGTCATAGCTGTACTATTATTATCATTGCCCATGAATACTTTAAGTTTCTCAATTGGTTCTGGCACCCATGCATCACCCATGGTTCTGAACCAGAATGAAAAGTCATAGTTTGTTCCAGCAGTAAGATATACAGGAGGAGTAAATAGATAATCATCCATTTGATTTAATGAGAATAACATGTGCATCGCATTTGGTGTGGTATGAGCCATACCTGGAGTTGCAACGTCAGAAATAACATCCCAAGGGAAATTGTCATTATTTGCATTCTCATGAGAATAACCTAAAGGATACATTTGCTCAGCAAAGGCGTCTAAGTCATCAAAATTCTCAGAATAAGGAACGGTAACCATCGGATCATTCATGATAGTGAAAGAATAGGTTCCACAACCAGTAGATTCTCCATAGGCATTATAAGCTATCACTTTCCAATAAATCTCTGAACCATAGGCAGGAATGCTAGGTAGTTGATAAGAAATAACATCACCTACATCTTGGGCGTCTAAGATGTTATTAGCCTCTGGATTGGTTCCGTAAGATAAGATATATCCAGTTGGATTTCCACCAGCACTTGACCATGTTAACTCTAAGCCCATCATCACATCGATATCTGATGCATCAGCCAATGGGAATGTTAGGTTAGGGCAATATGGAGGATAGGCACCTTGCTCATCCCAAGATATATCATCCATCCAAATTGCTGCAGCATACTGTCCGTTTAGAAATTTGAAAGCAATATAAGGATCTGTACTTGAGCTAGGAAGATCAAATTCAAAGAATTGATACTCATTTGTTAATTCAATAGTATGAACTGGTGTGAATGCTTCTGCATGTAGGGGATCGTTTGTGGTACCAATTTGGAGTACACAATCATATTCTGGATAGTTTTTCTTGGCATAAAAAGTTAATGAATTAGCACTATATCCTCCAACGCCTTCTGTGACAAGCATTAAAGGAGATTCAATATCATTCATCTTCATCATTCGGAAGGCATTTGGAGCAGAATATGCATCATATCCGGTTTGTTTGATCTCCACATTAGTAAACTCATCATAAGGGTCAGTTGTACGAATTACATTCCAGTTTTCTGGTAAATCAAGGGAAACATCTGCATTTTCGTAGAAGTTATAATCTATTTGATAAACAGAACCATTCACATCAACATTTGAATTTCCTGCGAAATCACCTGTGAATTCAAAACTTAGGAAGAAGTCTCCAACATTAGTGGCTTCCATATTTACATAAACAATATCAGTGGTACCTGGAGCAATGGCATCAGGAGCAGTAATACTAAATGGAGCGCTTGCTGTAGAACCCGTTATTACTAAGTCTTCAACGCCAATATTACTAACTTCTAAAGGAAGGTAGGTTTGTGCGCCTACTGCTAAATTTGGAAAATATAGGTTAGGAACATCAATTTGAATAACAGCTGAAGTTGGAGCATTTTCTATGGCTAAGTCATCCATAATAAAATAATTAGGTATAAAACCTGCATTAGTTTCGTATCTCCATCTTAAATTTACATTATTGCCTTCATATCCAGCAAGGTTTACAATGAGTTGATCAAACTCACTCATTTCTTCAGCAGGTTGGAATTCATTGAGCTGAGTCCATGTAGCACCACCGTCAGTAGTTATATCAAAATACATATTGATATTCGCTGGGTCACCAGTCATTTTCCATCTAAATTTTACTCTTTGGTTAGCTGGAAGATACATACGTGGAGAAACTAGAGAGTATTCATCTGTATAATCTCCCCAAACATTACAGGCAACAGAATAGGTTCCATTGAATGCATCATAATCTAGCATTCTCCAATTTGCAGCACCTGCTATTGGCCAAGACCAATCAATAGTATCTGCATACATTGGGTTAATGGGTTGGTCTTCAAAAGATGTAAAATAAGGGAAATCTTGTATAACACCTTGGGTGTATATGTTCCAAACTTGCGAACTAGCAGTAGCGCCACCATCTTTGGCTACCACTTGCCAATAGTATTTAGTATGAGGCTCTAATAGATTGCCTAATACTTCAGAAGGGTTAATGCTATAAGTTCCAGAACCAGAAACAGCAACATCAGCTTGTAAAATTTCGGTTGGTGGATTATTAGTCCCAAAATAAACATCATAAGAACTTGTATTATCGCCAATAAAGAACTCTAAGTCTGTATCTACTTTAGCTTTATAGCTGTTATTGGCTGGCATGGGGTTTACTGGTGTGGAAGGTCCATCTCCTTCATAAATAAGAGCAATGTTTGGACGTTGATTCATGAAAGTACCAAACTCTGTTGGGAAGTTATCGTCTGCTCCAACAGTTTTAAACAAGTCATCGCTTATAGTTGAAGCATTAAACTTTACATTAACGATAGGAGCAGTAGTACCTCTGTGATTTTCGTAATGTACTATAATTGAGCTAGTACCATCGTATACAAGAGGAGTGCTTAGCGTAATTTCAGACCATCCTAAGTTGAATTGAATGGTTCCATCAAATACTTTTGTGTATCCATTTACACTATTTTCTGGGTCTTCGTATGCTAAAGTCCCAAAGTCTTCATCAGTAGTTAGTTTAACATATACTTTCTGGTTTTCAAGGACTGCATATTCCCAATACCCTTCATAATCTGTGGTTTGATCAAAAGCGATTTTGGTAATAGTCTTTGCATCCCCAGCCTCTTCACTAGTATACATCATAGAAGACCATACGTAGTCAAATACTTGAGTATTGGGTGGGTAATTAGTTTCAATAGCTTCATCACCGATAATGTGCATGTTCTGAGCAGAAACCTGAACAGTTACAAGCATCATTAGCGAGGCTAAAATTTTGATAAAAATGTTTGTTGTTTTATTCATACCTATGTTTTTAAAGGATATTTTTAAATCTCGTTGACAAATGTATGGCATGCAACAAAGGCAAAACATCGTGTTTACAATGAAAGCTATATTTCATGGTATACCATGAGGTTTTTATGAGGAAAAAAAGGAGAGAGGAGGGTTTTTAAGAAACAAATCCTAAGCGCATAGCCCTTCTGATAAGGCCTACAGAGTTTTTTACTTCAAATTTTCTAAAAAGATTTCTTCGGTAGGTTTCCACTGTAGGAACGCTGATAAATAGTGATTCTGATATTTCTTTATTGGTTTGTTCTTCTGCTATTAGGTCCAAAACTTGCTGTTCACGCTTGGAAAGTTTAACCAATATTTCAGTATTTTGATTGTCTCCTGCATATAAATCAGCAAGTACATGCATAATGGTATTGCTATAGCATTTTTGCCCTTTACATACTTTTTCTACGGCATCTATTATTTCGTTGCTGCTACCACCTTTTAATAGAATGCCATCCACATTGTTTTTAAGGAGTTGTTTTAAAACTTGCATATCCGTAAACTGAGTTAACATGATGAGTTTAATGTCGGGATACTCCGTTTTGATGTATTCACTCAAACTAATGCCATCCATTTCGGGCATGGATACATCTGAGATAACCACATGAAAAACATTATTTTTAAGTGCCTTTTGAGCTTCTATTCCATCATGTACAGATACCACAGAATCAACGAAAGAGTGACCACTGAGCACTTGCCTTATTCCAGTAAGAATAAGTTCGTGGTCATCACAGATTAATATTTTTATTGATTTTCTCATGCTGGTTTATGTATATCGGTTGCGGCAAAGATATATGAATTTCGTAGAACTGGATTTCTTCTGACTTGGAATTTCTATTTTTTGAATTGAAGTGGGATTCTAATCATCATAAATACCCCATGTCCTTTTTGACTATTGAACTCGAATTCTCCTGTAAAAAGTTTGACCCTTTTTCGGATGGTGTTAAATTTTAATTGGCCATCTTTGGATTCTACTGAATCCAATCCAATTCCATTGTCTTCATATATCATTATTAAGTGCTGATCCTCGTTTAAAAGTTGTATATCTACTTCTGTAGCTTGGGCATGTTTTAAAGTATTAGTCAGCTGCTCTTGAATAATTCTATATAGATTTCTTTGTAAATCTTGATAACCTAGAATAGTATCCCATTTTGGGCTGAAATCATCAATAAATTGGGTTTGAAAAGGGGCGTGTGCTTTGAGTTCTGACAGGTAATTTCTGATTTTCTCTTGTAATGTAATCTCACTAAAAATAGGTTCGTTTAAGCTGTGCGATAGCCTCCTAACATCCATATAGATATTTTGTAATTGACCTATTTCTTTTTCGTCCAACTTATTGGCCGATTGAAATTGGAGGATCATTCCAATCATCTGACCTCCTATGTCGTCATGTAAATCTCGTGCTATCTTGTCTTTGGCTCGTTCTTCTGCTTCAAATCTATCTTGCAGGAATTGTTTTTCTCTTTGCTCTGTTTCTTTAAAGTGCCTCCTCCTAATATATAATAGGACGTAGATCATGATAATTAAGATGAGGATAGCTATAACTATTAGTAGATAAAGTTGAATGGATTTGCTTTTCAATTGCTCCTGACGAAGGGAATCATTAAATTTTAGTTCGTCAATCTGTTTTTCTTTTTTTTCTGTCTGATAGGCTAATTCTAGGTTCATGATGCTTTTGGAGCTTTCAATATTAAAAATACTATCAGATATTTTCACGGAGTTTTTAAGGTATTTATAGGCTTTGTCATGCTGGTTGAGAATGTCTAAAATAGATGATTTTAATAAATAGATTCTCGAGAGTAAATTGGTATCACCTATTTCTTTTGTTGTATATTCACTATTATTTAAAATATTTAATGCTTCCGTATACTTACCCTGTTTATAATATATTTCAGCTAAGAGGGTAGCTGTTTCGGGAATTAAAGAACTATAATTGTGTAAATATTGTATATAAAGAGCTGCTGAGACAAGCCTTTGAGCACTGATGAATTCATCTGCTTTTAAGTATGTGATCCCTAGTTGTTTTAAAGCTAGCGATTCTAAATGCAGTAGGTTTTGTGCGGTATCAATCACATAGGATCTATTTAAATAATGCTTTGCAACATCCCATTCTTCTTGTTCAATATAAATCTGCCCTAAATTTAGATACACCGCTGCCATATCAGCTTGGTTTTTATGTTTCTGGTATATATTTAATGCAGAGTTATAATAGCCAACTGCTTTATCATATTGCTTTTGTAAGGCCATTACCTCACCCATATTTTGATAGGTCGTGGCTATACTTTCCTCATCTTTCATTTCTTCGCTTATTTGAAGTGCTTTAAGATAATTAGAAGAAGCTTGGTAGTATTGCCCATTTCTTGCATACGTCACTCCCATGTTGGTCATCAATACAGCTACATTTATTTTGTCATCCATCTGTTTGTAAAGCAACATGGCTTTATGATAATTTACTTCAGCTTCCCTGAGGTTTCCGCAAATGGTAAATACAACACCCATGTCGGCATAATAACTTGCACTGTCTTTTGCTGTTCTGGCATAAGTAAATCCGAAAGGATAATAGTCTTTTACTTGGTCACAACCGTTGGTGCCTGAGAAAGATATGATAAGTGATTTATAGGCATTAAGGATAAGCATGGTATCTTTTAGTAAAAGCGAATTATTCAAAGCAGACTCTGCGTACTCAATGGCATCATGTGGCCTGTCTCTCATATAGGACTCTGCTATATGTAGTTGTTTGGTTGTTTTTCTATATAGGTTCTTAGTGGTGTCAATTTCGGATATTATGGAATCAACTTTAGTCTGAGAAAAGCCCAAATTACCTGTCATGATAAAGATCAATGCTAAGATAGGGATAGCTTTTTTAAGAATTACCATGGAGTTTGTTTTAGTTAGTGAGGATGTTCTAGATTTTCTTCTTAACGAAAAACCCTTGCTATGGCTGCAAATATAGGAGATTATTAAATCCACCATGTGGGGCATGGAAAATCTAATGAATTATTTTTTTTAAAAATTGCTTTCCAATTCAAATATTTGTTATAAATTTGCACCGAAACACAAAAATAGTCAAATAGTTTATATTGGCTTTTTTTTGGATCTTAATATGACTATAAAACATAATAGGTCAAAAAGATTATATTAGAAACAATTATAGTACAAAAAATAAAAAGATGAATAATTTAAAAAAACAAGCGCTAGTGATTACATTATCACTAATCGTATCCTTAGGAGCATTTGCACAAAAAGCACATTACGGTGTAAAAGCTGGAGCTAATTTTGCAGTTCAATCAGAGATTGCAGATTATGCTAATAATAATAATATCAGAACAGGTTTAACTGTGGGAGTCTTTGGAAATTATACTTTAAATGATAAGGTTTCCTTTCAAGCAGAATTGAATTATGATCAAAAGGGTGGAAAAACTGATGATGCCACGTTAAAGTATGATTACCTTTCGGTTCCTGTATTATTTAAATATTCCTTAGGTAAAAGTGATAAAACAGCCTTAAAGTTTAATGTGAACTTGGGGCCTTATGCAGCTTTTTTATTGCAGTCGGAAGTGGAGATTAGCGATCAGACCATCGATATGAAAGACCAAACAGAAGATTTTGAATTAGGTGGAATTTTAGGGTTTGGAATGAAATATCCTGTTGGAAAACAAAACTTAGTTCTAGATCTTAGAATGGGATTAGGATTTACTCAATTTGACAAAGTAGATTCAACGCCAAACAACAAATACATTGGCCTTACTTTAGGCTATGAATTTTAAGTAACACTTCTCGCTTAACATATTTTCGATTTTTTGATTTTGGAGAAAATATTAGTTTGAATCGGCCTTTTTCTTTTTGAGAAAGGTCGATTTTTTAATTCTATTTATCTCAAATAAAAATAGAGTCTGCTTCTTTATTTTTTGTGTTCCCAAACTGAAATATGAACTAATTTTGTAGGCTACAATAAAATAAAAAATGCTCATGAATTATAATATAGCCTATCTATCTAGCGATATCACTAATCAGGAATTGAAAAACCGTTCTGTAGTTATCCTCAACGATTTCTTTAAAATTAATAAACATACTTTTAAGGAAGATGAAGGTCAATTACTATTTATTGCTAGTGGAGGTTCTGAGCAAAATGCAGTGAGATTAACCAAAGATTTTCAAAATATAACATTGCTTTGCCACAGGGAGAGTAATTCTTATGCTGCAACCATTGAAATTGCAGCTTACTTAAGAAGCAAAGGCAAAAGAGCCAGTATTATTGATATGTTTGCACCTCATGCTTATCAAGAATTTGAGGAGGTTCAAAAGGTGAATGCAGCTCTCGATTCTTTGGCGAGGCAGAAAGCAGCTTTGATTGGTGAAGTTTCTGATTGGTTAATCATCTCCGATGTAGAGACCAAATTGGTAAAAGAGAAGCTAGGAGTTGAGCTTTTGAGATTGCCATGGGAAGAAATAGGGGACTATAAACAAAAGGAATCTTCTCTGGATTTCTTAAAATATTTTCCCGATTTTAATCCTGAAAAGCTTCAAGAAACAGCCAAAGTTTATACCCTATTGGAAGAAATGGTGAAGCAAAGAGGTATTTCTGCTATCAGTGTGGAGTGCTTTTCCATGGTCATGCGCGATAAGGTGACTGCTTGCTTGCCTTTAGCTGTATTGAATAATAATGATACCATTGCAGCATGTGAAGGTGATATTTGTAGTATGCTAGGAAAAATGCTCATTAAATCCGTTTCGGGAGTCATTCCTTGGCAAGCTAATGTAGCAGAAATTAAGGAAGACCAAATTCTATTGGCTCATTGTACTGCTCCACTTAACCTTCTAAAGTCTTTTGACATTACTACGCATTTTGAAACAGGAGTCGGTACCGCCGTAAGAGGAAAGTTTGAAAAGCAAGGAGTTGGTGTATTTAGAGTAAATAATCAGTTGGACAAATTTATGCTACTCCAAGGCGATATTATTAATACACCAGATCACGATTTTGCTTGTCGTACTCAAATCGAATTTAAAACAACAATGGCTCAATCTAGCCTCCTCAAGAATCAAAGTTTGGGGAATCATCACTTGATCTTTCCTGCTAAACATATTCCTTTGGTAGTGCGCTTGATGATGGTTTTGGGAATTGATAGAGTTTCCTAATTCTTTTGGATGCTAAGCTAAGGTTTAAAGAAGAAACGAGAAGATTAAATAGATAATCTTCTCGTTTTTTTTGGTTAAGCTCGGGTTTCAGTTTATCGGTTTCTAAAACCACTTTTCTTTTTGTCAGACTTAGAAAAGCGAGAATTACCCTGCTTTTTCTTATCCCTATTAGCGAAAAACTCTCTTTTCTTTCTTTGCTTTTCTTTTTCAAGCTCTTTTTTCTCTGCATTATTCATTACCTTATCGGTCTGAGGAAATGGATTATCTTCAATAACAATAAGTTTTTTATTGATGAGCTTTTCTATATCTCTAACAAATGCATTTTCTTCTGGCTCACAAATAGAAATAGCATTGCCATTCTCTCCAGCTCTTCCAGAACGACCAATTCTGTGTACATATGTTTCGGCAATATTGGGAATGTCGTAATTGATAACATATTTCAGTTTATCAATATCGATACCCCTGGCTGCAATATCTGTAGCTACTAGAACTCGAAGTTTACCATTTTTAAAATCAGCTAAAGCTCTTTGCCTTTGGTTTTGTGATTTATCCCCGTGAATAGCTGCAGCATCTACATTTTTCTTTTGTAGGTTCCTAGCAACTCTATCAGAACCATGTTTGGTTCTAGAGAAAAGTAAAACTTGTTTAATCTCTTTGTCTTTGAGAATGTGAAGCAAAAGGTTTGGTTTGCTTGCCTTGTTGGTATAGTATAGGTATTGCTTAATTAGCTTAGCAGTAGAGGAAGTTGGACTCACTTCTACTTTTTTTGGATTATGCAGAATTTTCCTTGATAATTCTACAATATTTTCTGGCATGGTGGCAGAGAAAAACAATGATTGCCTTTCAGCTGGTAGCTTAGCAATGATCTTTCTTATATCATGGATAAATCCCATGTCTAGCATTCTGTCGGCTTCATCCAGTACAAAATACTTAATGTCTTTTAAACTAATATATCCCTGATCCATGAGATCTAACAAGCGACCAGGAGTGGCCACTAATATGTCGATACCATTTCTGAGGGCATTGGTTTGGGGTTTTTGATTTACACCACCAAAAACCACCGTATTCCTTAGTCCAGTATGTTTTCCATAAGCTGTAAAACTTTCGCCAATTTGTATGGCCAGTTCACGAGTTGGGGTAATGATAAGGGCATTTATTTTTCTTGACTTATTATTGTCTCTTCTATCAATAAACAGGTGTTGCAGGATGGGGATGGCAAAAGCCGCTGTTTTCCCTGTTCCTGTTTGGGCACTTCCTAAAACATCATTTTTAGCTAAAATGAGGGGAATTGATTTTTCTTGTATAAGCGTAGGCTCTACATAATTTTCCTCATCAAGAGCCTTAAGTATAGGCGCAATGAGGTCTAGTTCTTTAAATTGCATTTAAAATTATTATTGTTATTCCCAGAAAAAGATTTGAATGATATTTATGGGAGGGTTTGTATTCTGCTGCAAAGATAAGCTTAATAATAATACCGATTACAAAAGTGACCTTCTAGAGATTATACCTGTTTTTTTATATTGAATTCAAAGTTGGAACCTTTGCCTACAACTGATCTTACTGATATTTCTCCTCCCAATCCCTCTACAATAGATTTTACTGTGGCCAAACCTATTCCTGTTCCATAACTGCCAGACTTGTCGGTATTTGAAGTGGTTTGAAAGATATCGAATACTTTTTCTATCTCATCTTCTCGTATACCTTTTCCATTGTCAATCACATTAAAATGAAAAAATCCATTTTCTTCTTTGGCTGAAATGCTTATGATAACCTCCTCATGGTCATTATACTTTATTCCATTGGAAATTAAGTTGATGAGGATCTGTTGAAAGGCTGTTTTATTACTGAAAATGCTTAGACTTTCATCAATATTTAGTTTGAATTGAGTGTATTTTTTAAATTGATGAAAACTGTTGTCAATAAGTTCATTTATGGTTTGATATACTTTCACTTCCGATTTATCAGTGGACAGTAGTTTGGTGTTTCTGCTATATTCCAATATACCATCAATAAGGCCAGTAAGTTTCGATGATGAATTACTTATGACATCCAAAACTTGTATAGCCTTGGGATCTACCGCATCTTTATACATGGCTTTAAATAAAGCCGAAAGCTGGATAATATTATTAAGAGGAGACTTAATATCGTGAGCCGCTATTCTGGCAAAATTGTCTAGGGCTTCGTTTTGAATACCAAGTTCGTAGAGTTTAATATTGAGTTCCATCGTTTTTCTACGAGCTTCAAATAATTCTATCACTTGATTACTAAGTGTGATTAAAGCTTTTTGCTGGGCCTCATCAAGTTCTTTGGGTTCGTGATCAATCACACATAGGGTTCCAACAGGATAACCTTCGGAGCTTACTAATGGAATACCCGCATAAAAGACAACGTTTGGAGCACCAGTTACTAAGGGATTGTCATGAAACCTTTTATCATCTCTTGAATCTGGAACAATCATCAACTGGTCCTTATGATTAATGGCGTGAGCACAAAAGGCAACATTTCTGGGGGTGGATTCTGCATCTAATCCATGCCTCGATTTAAACCATTGTCGGTCGTCATCAATCAAGCTAATAAGGGAAATAGGGGTTCTGCAAATATAAGAAGCAAGAGCTGTAATATCATCATATTCTTTCTCAGGCATGGTGTCCAAGATGGAATATTTCTTTAACTCCTCTAGTCTCTTAATTTCATTTTGTGGTATTTTAGGCTCTATCATGCTCTTTTAATGGTCTTTATAATTCTAAGTTGAGTCTTGGTTTTTTAATAGTATCCCGATATATATTTAATTCAAATATACTTTATTTAAAACAATGAGTCTCTATTTTTTCTTACAATAATATTATAAAGGTTTCTCATAAATTCTATACTTTTTATACACGATAGCATCTAGTCTCTCCATTAAAGCCCGCATTTTCGTATTCTCTTCCATAATTAAATGACTGTCTAAAACCTTCAGTTTTGCCTTCTTAGCAGATTCAAATAAGCTTACCGCCATTAAAGCATCTATTCCAGAATTACGGATATTGTCTTTTACGCAACCTAATAATAGATTCAGTTGATGTGCTTTTTTAAAAGAACGAAGAATATGAATAAATCCAAAAGGAAATAGGTGACCATTGGCTTTTCTGAAACCTTGGCTGATATCGGGCATGGCCACCACAAATGCGACAATCTTATCTTCTTCATCAGCTACGATTTTGATAAAATCGGCATTGAGCATAGGGAGAAAGCGCTCCGAAAACTCCTTAGCTTCTATCTCTTGAAGTGGTGCAAAACCATAGATATCCGTATAGGTTTCGTTGATGAGATCGAAAACAGGTTTTACATAAGGCCTTACATTTTTCGATTTATTGAATTCTAAAATCTTGAAACCGCGCGTTTGAACTCGTTCAGCCGCTTTAGCATAAAATTCAGGAATGACACTTGGAATATCCATACGGTATTCGAAGAGATCTAGCTTTTTGGTATAGCCATTTTTTTTAGTAAAATCTACCATATAGGGGAAACTACAATTGGTCACCATTACCGACATGGGATCTTCAAATCCCTCCACCAAATATCCTTGGGGATCCTTATCTGAAAACCCTAAAGGACCCACCATCTTTTCCATTCCTTTCTCTTTGGCCCACTTCTCTAAGGATTGTAATAATGAGGTATAAACCTCGACATCCTCAAAGGTTTCAGCGAAACAAAATCTTGCGTTTTTTTCGTTGTGCCCAGAATTATAAGAATGATTGATGATTCCCATCACTCTACCCACTGTTTTTCCATCTTTTTCTGCGAGAAGGAGAATAGTATCACATTGTTCGAAAGAATGGTTTTTCTTGGCATCGAAAACTTTCCATTCGTCTTGAATGAGAGGAGGGAGCCACTCCTTATGATTTTTATGAATGAGGAAAGGAAGGTGAATAAAAGTCTTCAAATCCTTTCTAGAAACAACTTCTTTAATTTTAATCATGGTCTAATTTGACTTGTGTATTTGATTTTTGTTGATTCCAAGGTGGGATTTGGTATGAAAAATCGGATAAATATAAGATAATTGGAGCAATCAACAATCCTCCAATAATATCTATGGCATAATGAGCTTTAATATAGACCGTTGAGAAAATAAGGATAATGACAAAAGGCCAAGCCATCTTGAAAAATGGAGGAAACCTTTTTTTAGAAAGTATTAAAATAATGATAGAAATTCCCACATGAGAACTGGGAAAAGCACCAGTGGGCTTTTCGGCCATTTTTTGTATAAAATCCATTATTTCTTTAAAAAGAAATCCATTGGGGAGGATACTCTCAGGAGGAGAAAAGTGAAATTGAGGCCCTGCTGATGGAAATAAACAAAAGATAAAATAGAAAATATAAAGTGAAGCAGTGAGTTTGAAAACAGCCTCCTTAAAATAATCTCTCTTTTTAAAATAAACATAGAGGATAAAAAACACAATTAACAAATAAAATGAGAAGTAGCCCATATACATCAATTCACTAAATAGAAGATTAGAAAAGAAGCCAGAAAATTCAATACTGGGTTGTATTCCAAAAATAGCGGATTCTGTTTTAACCAAATAGGGGTCTAAATTATCGAAGAAAAGTTTATTGTAATTTACAGTCTCAGAGTAGAAATAGCCACTAATAATTAATGGATACGTATTCCTGAGGAGTCTAAGAAATGGATTTGGATTTTTTTTAGAGAAGTAAATAAGAGCAAAAATAGCAGGAACGAGTAAGACTCGAAGGCCTATTAATAATTCTATATTTTGCACATTACCACTAGATATAAGCAGAAACAAGGTGCTTATACTGAGATATGCAAAAAACAAGATATCGATTCTTTTTGTCTTAGCCAATTTGAGATTTTTTCAACAGACAAAGATAGAATAAAGCAAGAAATGAAATACAAAAAAACGGCTTCACATTTAATGCAAAGCCGTTTTTTTTGGTTTTATTAGAAAACTTAAACCCCCAACAGCTCAGCCACAGGCTCAGCGCCATCAAACAACATCTTCTCAGGATTCTCGAGCAACTCTTTTACTTTTACCAAGAAACCAACGCTCTCTCTTCCATCAACTATTCTGTGATCGTAGCTTAAGGCCACATACATAATGGGATGAATTTCGACTTTTCCTTTCACTGCTATGGGGCGTTCCACAATATTATGCATTCCCAAAATGGCAGATTGAGGAGGGTTGATAATAGGAGTAGAAAGCATAGATCCAAAGACTCCTCCGTTGGTAATGGTAAAGGTTCCACCAGTCATTTCGTCGAGGCTGAGTTTGCCGTCACGAGCTTTTATGGCCAATCGCTTGATATCGGCTTCTATTTCGGCCAAGCTCATCATTTCTGCATTGCGAACCACAGGTACCACAAGGCCTTTTGGCGAACTTACCGCTATACTGACATCAGTATATTCAAAACTCACCACTTGGTCGCCGTCAATCATGGAATTGATTTGTGGAAATTGTTTCATGGCAATGGTACAAGCTTTGGTAAAGAAGGACATAAAGCCTAAACCCACACCATGGGTTTCTTTGAATTGCTCCTTGTATTTCTTTCTGATTTCGAAGATAGGCGTCATATTCACCTCATTAAAAGTGGTGAGCATGGCGGTTTCGTTTTTAACACTCACCAACCTTTGGGCCAATTTCTTTCGAAGCATGCTCATTTTTTGAACCTTTTGCTCTCGTCCACCTTCCCAGCTATCCTTACTGGCTTTAGTTGATGCTGCAGGGGCATTAGCTTTAGCATTTTTAAAGAACTCAATATCCTTTACTCCAACACGTAATGATTTATAGAAGGCTTCCAACTCTGATGCGTCAATATTTTCCTCCTCTATTAGTTTTCTTGCCAATGGAGATAATTTGAAATCAAAGCTATCATTAGCAGGCTTGGCTTTCTTTTCGTCTTTTGGAGCCTCCTCTGTTTTTGTTTCTGGAGCTTTTTCTTCTTTCGCTTCTAAAGGAGCAGGCGCCGAAGCTTCAGCAATTTCAACTTTTGCATCGGTGTCAATTCGTGCAATTACAGAACCCACATCTACGGTTTCGCCTTCTTCCACCAGAATTTCAATCTTTCCAGTAGCTTCAGCAGTTATGCTTAATGTTGCTTTGTCGGAGTCAACCTCTAAAATTTCCATGTTTTTGGCCACGCCTGCGCCATTTTCAACTAACCAACTGGCTATTTGAACTTCGCTTATGGATTCTCCCGGTGTAGGGACTATAATATCTATAATCATTAGACTGTTTTTTATGGCCACTGAGCAGAGTCGAAGTGTCCATGCATTATTATAATTCTTTACTCTGTATTTGGTCACTGAGTCTATCTGGCTACTTAGCTAGACTGGCCTGTTGAAGCGCCCAAGTTTTTTTTATCATTTGTAAAATGGTCATTTAGCTTGTGTAAATGGCCAAATTCTATTTTTTAATTGTTGATGACCTCCATAAACTGATTTGCAGTAATTGTCGGTATTCTCGAGTTTTTAAAATCTTTCAAATTTCTTGTTATTATAAAATCTTTTCCATTTTCTAAAGCTGTAAAATATTGAAGTGCATCTTCAAAATCAGTAAACATTTCATCATTTAGAGCCAAGCCAATTATTTTATCATCAAGTGGTAAAACTTTTACAATCAAACGAAGTTTTCGTAAAATCGATTTTGCTTTTTTACCATTCATTTGTTTCAAAAGGATATAGCTCGTATTCGCAATTGTCAGTGACGAAACAGATAATTCTATTATTTTTTTATCTGCTAATGAAAAAAGATCTGCCGCTTCCTGATAAAACGGTTGTCTTTGTGACAACAAATCTATGACGATATTAGTATCTAAAAATAGGTTTTTCATTTATATTTTTCTTCTAAATAATCACCATATTCTTTTTTGTGGTCAAAATCTGCTGGCAGGTCAATTACACCACTTAAGCTTTCAACTAATGGAGTTATAGAACTATCATCCTTTTCCTTTTTTTGAGCAGTTAAACTATCTAAATATGATTCTATCATTTTAGACAGGCTTATCTTGTGATCACGAGCATAAATTTTTGCTCTTGCAATAACATTGTCGTTTAATCTTAATGTCAGTTTTGTTTCCATAATAATTAGAAATTGAATTACGTACAAAAATAATTAAAAATACGTCAAAAAGCAAACGTTTTTATTATGAGTTAGTTGAAATATTATTTAGTATTAACTCTTTCAATTTCTGCTAGAACTTCTTTCCAGTTATTTCCTATACAAGCCATTTTGCAATCGGTTCCAACTCTTGGGCATTCTCCACATTCATCAAAAAGTTTTTCAATGATTTTACGTTGCTGCATATTGTGGAATTTGATACTTCCTGTTGCTGGACTTCCTGTTGCCGGACGTGAAATAATATGAATATCTAGATCATGCAATTCACTTCTGATAAAAGTCCAAGCACCCATATTGAATGGTTCTTCTTGTACCCATAAATAATCTTTGGCATTGCTGTATTTCTTCAGCAGCGCTTTTATCTGAACAATAGGTAAAGGATATAATTGCTCTAATCTGATAATGGCAATATGTTCCTTATTTCCAAGTTTGGTTTTTTCTTCAATGAGGTCGTAATAAATTTTGCCACTACAAAATGCAATTTTAGTCACCTTGCTAGCATCAGCTATTTGGTCATCTATCAATTCTTTAAATCCACCATTAGTGAAATCATCAACAGTAGAAGTCGCCAATGGATGTCTCAATAAGCTTTTGGGTGTAAATACAATTAAAGGCTTACGGAATTCTCGTTTTACTTGTCGGCGCAGCATATGGAACATATTTGCGGGAGTAGTAGGATTGGTCACCTGCATATTATTCTCCGCACAAAGCGTTAAAAACCTTTCAATTCTGGCACTAGAATGTTCTGGACCTTGGCCCTCATAACCATGAGGAAGTAAAACCACCAAGTCGTTCATGACCTTCCACTTGTCTTCAGCACTACTGATAAACTGGTCGAAGATAATTTGAGCACCATTTCCAAAATCACCAAACTGAGCTTCCCAAATGGTTAAATCATTAGGGGAGGCCAGAGCATAACCATATTCGAATCCTAAAACTCCGTATTCCGAGAGGAGGGAGTTAAAGATAGAAAAACGAGCTTGATCTTCGCTGATATTTTGTAATGGGGTATAAGTTTCGGCACTGTCTTCCAAAGTGAAAACAGCATGACGATGAGAGAAAGTTCCTCTTTGTACATCTTGTCCACTTATCCTTACCGGATAGCCTTCTTTTAATAAAGTACCGTAGGCCAAAAGTTCTCCCATGGCCCAATCCAACTTGTCGTCTTTAAACAACATGTTCTCGCGAGTCTTTTGAAGACGGACAATCTTTCTAAACAGATTTTTTCCTTCTGGAACTGCGGTTATTTTTTGTCCAACCTCCTCCAGATATGCTTTACTCACTGAGGTATCTGGAGAGTAATCAAAATCTTTATTCTGTGCTTTTCTTATACCAGTCCATTCTTCTTCTAGGAAATTACTGATATGTCCTTTGGTAATTTCTTTGGCTTTTTCTAAGCTTTCCTCCAGATGCTCATTAAAGCCAGCTTCCATCTGGTCTATCTTTTCTTGAGATAAAGCATTTTCGGCTAAAAGCTTTTTGGCATAAATTACTCTAGGATCAGGATGTTTTTCAATGGCTTTATATAGTATAGGCTGTGTGAAGCGAGGCTCATCACCTTCGTTATGACCATATTTTCTATAGCAAAGTAAATCGATGAACACATCTTTCTTAAATCTTTGTCGGAATTCCATGGCCAACTGCACCGTATAAGCTACTGCTTCCACATCATCTCCATTCACATGGAAAATGGGTGACTGAATGGTTTTTCCCACATCGGTACAATAGGTAGAAGTACGGGCATCTAAATAATTGGTGGTGAATCCCACCTGATTATTAATCACCAAATGGATGGTTCCTCCAGTTTTATAACCTTCTAGTTCGGCCATTTGTATCACTTCATAAACCACTCCTTGACCAGCTATACTGGCATCACCATGAATCAGAATAGGAGAGATGCTGTCTTCGCTAATATCGCTGTTTACATCATCAATTCTGGCTCTCGTCATTCCCTCGACTAAAGGATTTACGGCTTCCAAATGGGAAGGATTAGGAGATAAAGTTAAACGAACCTTATGGCCTTTTGAAGTTTCTCTTTCTGTGGTGGCTCCCAGATGATATTTTACATCGCCTAAAAGGTGAGTATCGTCATATTCATTTCCAGCAAACTCACTAAAGATGGTGTGATAAGGCTTTTTCATAATATTTGCCATCACATTTAAGCGACCTCTATGGGCCATTCCAATCATGAATTCTTTAATGCCTTTGTCGGCTCCAATTTCAATAACCGATTCCAAAGCAGGGATTAAAGCTTCGGCACCTTCCAATGAGAATCGTTTCTGACCGGGGAATTTTCTATGAATGAATTTCTCGAAACCAACAGCCTGGGTTAGTTTATAAAGAATCCTCTGTTTTCTTTCAGATACGAACTCGGGTTTGTTCTGTCGGGCTTCCATTTTCTCCTTGAGCCAAGATACCTGTTCGGTGTCTCTAATATATACATATTCCACAGCCACCGAGCCACAATAGGTTTTCTCCAGAGCTATAATAATATCTTTCAGCTTTGCAGGACCCATTCCTAGCTTATTTCCGGCTTGAAATACCTTTTCCAGATCAGCCTTAGTTAAATCATAGTTTTCTATATCTAGACTTGGCGAATACTGGCGACGGGTACGAACGGGATTGGTTTTGGTAAAAAGGTGTCCACGTTTTCTATAATCCTCAATCAGGTTGATGACCTTATATTCAGATGCAGAAACGGTATCTTCTTCACCATAATTTTTTCTACTGAACTCAAAACCCTCGAAGAATTTCTTCCAGCCCTCTTCCACAGAATCAGGGTCGTCAAGGTAGTTTTGATAAAGCTCCTCAATAAATTCAGGGTTATTATTTAAGTACGAATGCTTTTCCATTTAGGTTTTTTTATGTGTTCAAACACAAAGTTCTTTGCTTCAATCTGTATAAAAATAATCAGAATTGAGTTTAGAACGATTTTAAATAAGCAAAATTAGAAAATTCCGCCATGTAGACATCCTATTAAGAGCTTTTTCTGAGCTTTTTTTGGATTTTTTAGCAAACGATTGTAATTATTGGTGAATACTACAAGCTAAATGCTTGAGTTGATTTTAAATCAGCTCATCGAGACTGCTAAATTTTTAATATTTTCTTATGCATACAGGGATACAAAGAATATTTATTATTTTTGATACAAATCTCTCTCGTATGAAACGCCTATTAATTATCATCATCATCTCATTAGCTGTATTTTTCTCATCTTGTTCCAAGGAAAGACATCATTATCTCACTGAAATCGATAAAGAGTTTTTGGGACTAGCTGTTGAAGATACAAATATATTGCTAGAGTATAACTATAACCTTTCCGAACCAGATACCTCTTTCAATTTTATTAAAGCAGATTATCGAGAATTTGAATCCGTTAAGACGGAAGGCTTCGCTGATATTCCCTATAAAGAACATTTAGAAACAATTACGCGATACAATAGTAAGGGTTATATAAAAATTCAAAAAAAGAAAACAAATAAGTTAGATGTCACCATTAATTGTTATTCATTTACTTTTAATGATATTATTGAACAAGGTGTATCTGTTGAGATAAGAGGAAAAGTTTATCATGATGTTTATATTTTTAGTGAAAAACTCTGGTTATTATATTATTCTAAGGAATTTGGATATCTGAAATTTGAAGAAAATAGAGGCGGTGATGTTCTTTTTGAGATTTTAGAATAGCGCTTTTAAGCGCATAGAGTGGATTTACAATTCGGTCGTCACGATAGTCAGTTTTATAATCGGATTTTAAATTCGATTGAGCAAGATATGAATTACTGTTATACATGAGAAAATTAATTTATATTCGCGCTTTATAAGCATATAAATAATGAACTATAGTTTTATTCACATGAAAAATATCAAACCATTACTCCTCTTATTCTTATTTACAATTTCCTTATCTTTTTTATCATGCAATAAAAAAGATGAAGAGCCAGAAGTAAAAGACTTAGTCATTTTTGAAGATGATTTTAGCACGAGCACCTGGGATTGCTTCGATGAAGAGATTGTGGTAGCTTGTGTTCAAGATGGGTATTTATTTATTGAGCATAAGAACGAAGACCTTAATTACTTTTATTCTTTTTATTATTATTACGATTTCCAAAGTGATTATATAATAGAAACTGCTGTAGAGTCTATTGAGACTTCTGAGGATTTTCAGTATGGTATTATGTTCTTACTGAAAAACAGATACAATCATTATTACATGTATTTAAAAGGAGATCAGTTTCATATTGGTTATGTTTATAATTATAATCATCATTCTATTGCCGAACTTACCTATTCTGAGCATATTAAAACAGATGGTTCGGCTAACAATATTAAACTTAGAAAAGATGGTTATCATTGGGATTTTTATATCAATGAAGAGAAGGTCTATGAATACGAAGTTACAAATGAAATTGGTGACGAATTTGGCTATTTTTTTATTGGGAGAGGGAAAGTTGGTATTGATTATTTTAAAGTGTCTAAATTAAAATAGTCATTATCGAATAGAACTCGAAAAACAATAAGCTATGCCAAGAATCACAATTTATCTTTTTCTATTTATTCTCCTATTTACTTCCTGTAAGAAACAACCTAGTACTGTAGATTTATTGAAAGGTAATTATTCATTGAAATATGCGAGTATTGATGGCGAAGATGTTACCGGATATTTAACCAGTGATTCAGTTAATATGTACCGTTTATTTACTGCTGAGATTGAGAATACCCATCCCTTTATTTTTTATTTCCGCCCCTATCTGGAAAGCTACTACACACACGAATCTTCTTTTCAACTAATTGGAAATAATAAGATAGTCATTAAAAGGCTAAACTCGGGAGAAGATTCAAATGCTTCGCTTAATGATAATTTAGCTTTTATTCCTTTTGCTAAACAGGATGACCTGACTCTAAATATAGAAACTCTTACTGAGAATCAATTGATTTTTTATACTATTTATTCTGGAAAAACATATCGGTATGATTTTAAAGAATGAGTTTAAAATCAAGTATAGTTCTATGCCAGAGAGACTCAATTGAGATAATTCTACTAGAAAATAAACTACAATTCGAGAGAATGGCCTTACTACTGTGATTGATAAATAAGAGTAGTATAAATCCAATAAAGCAGCAATCTTTGAGCCTTCGTGCCTTTGTGGCAATAAAAATTCCTTTCCTTTATATTAAAGCTTTATTATGAAAAGAATCTCCCACCAAAACCCTATTTTTGCAAAAAAATATAAACCGATATGAACTTAGAAATAGGAATAGAACACGATGTTGAAATTATAGTAACCCCAAATGATACTGCTAAAGCTTATGGCTCTGGTTTGGTAGAAGTTTTTGCCACTCCAGCCATGGTCGCTTTGATGGAAAAATCAGCACTTCAATTGGTTGGTCCATTTTTAGAGGAGGGTAAAAATACAGTGGGAACAGAAATTAGTGTAAAGCATGTGAAAGCCACTGGCCTTGGTAAAAGAGTCCAAGCTACTGCCAAATTAATTGCCGCTGATGGTCCAAAACTCACTTTCGAAGTGGAAGCTTATGATGAAGATGGCCTAATAGGAAAAGGAACACACAAAAGATATGTGATAGATGAAGAAGCTTTCATGAAAAGCCTCGAAGCTTAGAATTTAGAAAGTATACATTGGTTTTTCTGTTTGCTCCTCTCCCTAAATGGAGCAAAAAACCAAACTTATGAAACTTCGTGCTTCGTGATTCAAACTTCGTGATTCAAACTTCGTGCTTCACACTTCAAACTTCTA
The DNA here is from genome assembly GCF_013166655.1 of Lentimicrobium sp. L6. Lineage (NCBI taxonomy): Bacteria > Pseudomonadati > Bacteroidota > Bacteroidia > Bacteroidales > Lentimicrobiaceae > Lentimicrobium > Lentimicrobium sp. L6. The sequence continues at coordinate 33,440 of NZ_JABKCA010000029.1, read as the reverse complement.
ACAAAACAATGATAAAATTCGAAAGATTTCAATTAGACAATGGCCTAAGAGTCATCGTTCATCAAGACCTGAGTACACCTTTGGTGGCCATGAATATATTATATCAGGTAGGAGCTCGTGATGAGGAGCCCTCCAGAACTGGATTTGCCCATTTATTTGAGCATTTGATGTTTGGTGGCTCTGCCAATATTCCATCCTACGATACTCCTTTGGAGACCGCTGGTGGTGAAAATAATGCTTTCACCAATAGTGATATCACCAATTATTACCTCACCATCCCCAAAGAAAACTTAGAAACTGCTTTTTGGTTGGAGTCTGATAGAATGCTAAACTTGGCTTTTACCGATAAGAGTTTAGAGGTGCAACGCCAGGTCGTCATTGAGGAGTTTAAACAGTCTTATCTGAATCAGCCTTATGGAGATGTTTGGATGTTATTGAAACCATTAGCTTATAAAACGAATCCTTATCAATGGAATACCATTGGTAAAGATATTTCTCATATTGAGGATGCCAGTATGGAGGAAGTTAAAGATTTCTATCGCCGCTTCTATAATCCTAATAATGCCATTATGGTGTTGGCTGGAAATATAAATGTAGAGGAGGCTAAAGAATATTGCGAGAAGTGGTTTGCTAATATTCCTGCTGGGGAGAAAGTGCAGAGAAATCTACCTAAAGAAAAAGTACAAACAGAAGCACGAGTATTAAAAGTAGAACGAGAGGTGCCTAACGATGCACTTTACATCGCTTTCCACATGTGCAATAGATTAGATAAGGCTTATCAAATCACCGATTTGTTGAGTGATATTTTGTCTAATGGGCCTTCTTCTCGCTTATTTCGTAAACTAGTAAAAGAACGTGCCTTATTTGCAGAGCTTGATGCTTATATCACAGGAGATATCGATGCCGGGCTTTTTATTTTTAGTGGTAAGCCAGCGGAAGGCATTTCTCTGGAACAAGCAGAGCAAGCCATCTGGGAAGAAATAGAAAAAGTGAAAGAAGAATTAGTAAGTGAAGAAGAGTTAGAGAAAGTCAAGAATAAAATGGAATCTTCCATGATATTTGGCGAAATCAGCTTTTTAAATAAAGCCATGAGCTTGGCTTATTATGAAACCATCACCTGTGCCGAAGATATTAATGAAGAAGTGAAAAAGTATAGAAAAATATCTGCTTTGCAATTACAAGAAATGGCCAAAAGCATATTCACTAAAGAAAACAGCAGTACTTTGTTTTACCAAGCCAAAAAGGAGCAATCATGATATTAGACAGAAAAACACAACCCGCCCTAAATACCGTTGGTGATATTTATATTCCTCCAATTCAACATGCAAGGCTGGATAACGGATTGCCTATTTCCTATATTAATATTGGAAGTCAAGAGTTGGTGAAGTTTCAGGTGGCCATTCCAGCCGGAATTGTATACCAGAATCAATCACTAACCGCATTTTTTACCAATAAAATGCTAAAAGAAGGAAGTCAAAACTATTCTGCTGCTGTAATTGCTCAGAAGATGGATTATTATGGTGCCTTTTTCGAAACCCGAATTACTCGTGATTTTGCTTATTTCAATCTCTTTTGTTTGAATAAATATCTTGCTCAGGTATTGCCTTTAGTAGCTGATATGCTGATCGCACCTCTTTTTTCAGATTCAGAGTATTCTGTATTGAGAGAACAGGAGAAACAAAATTTCCAACTTCGTATGCAGAAAGGTAAGAACAAAGCTTTAAAAGCATTCAATACAGCTTTATTTGGTGCTGATCATCCTTATGGTTCCGCTGCTACTATAGAGTCTTATGATGCGCTTCAGGTTCTGGATTTGAAATCTTTCCACCAAAAATATTATTCTGCTACTTCTTGGAGAATCTATTTATCTGGCAAAGTTTCTGAAGATATTTTAGCGATAATTAATCAATTTTTTGGTGCTTTAGAAATGGTAGGAGAATCCACTCAGAAACCTATTATTGAACTTCATGAACCTCTGAGTATGGAGCGAATGTGGGTGGAGCAAAAAGGAGCCATGCAGACCGCCATAAAAATGGGTTGTTTAACTTTGGATAAGAAACATGAGGACTATGCCGCACTTTCATTGGCACAAACTATATTTGGTGGTTTCTTTGGATCTAGATTGATGCAAAACATTAGAGAAGACAAAGGCTATACTTATGGTATTCATTCTGGAATTCAGCATTTGCATCAAGCCAGCATTTTCAATATTAGCAGTGAAGTTGGTAAAGATGTGGCTTCAAAAGCTCATGCCGAAATACTCATAGAACTCAAACGGCTAAGAACAGAACTAGTTGGCGAAGAAGAAATTAGTTTGGTGAAGAATTATATGACTGGAGGCCTCCTTCGTTCTTTAAACGGTCCTTTTGCTTTAGGAGAAATGATGCGTAATTTGGAGGAGTTTGAACTTCCAGAAAACTATTATTCACAATTAACCAAGCAAGTTCAACAGGTAAGTGCTGATGAGATACTTCATGTGGCAGAGAAATATCTGCATGAAGATAAAATGCTCACGGTGATGTCAGGAAGTGAACTGGTATAGATCGTTTCTGACATTTTTTCAGCAAAACATCATTGGCATAAAGATTGAGTAAAAGGGACTAAAACCTAGAAAATGAAACTAATCAATATTGCTTCTTTTGGAGAATTGCAGGTGCAGTTGAAAGAAACACCAACAGCTTATCTTTTGCTCTATAAATCGGGCTCCGATGCTAGTGATTGTGCATTGGCTAATGCTTCTAGAACCATAAATGAGGATGTTGTTTTTTTGGTGGCTGATGTAAATGAAGTTAGAGATATTCATGGTGAGTTTGGCGTAAAATCGGCCCCCATACTATTAAGTTTCAAAAATGGGGAAATGAGTAATTCCTATAAAGGCTGTAATGATGTCAGCTTTTATGATAAGATATTTGCTCAGGACTTTTTTGTGGCACAAGCAGAAGGAGAAGAACGAGTAGCGAAAAGAGTTACGGTATATTCTACACCTAGTTGTAGCTGGTGTGGGACTTTAAAAAAGCACCTCGATGTACATGGGATTCGTTATCAAGAAATCAATATTGCCAGCAATCATGATGCGGCGGAGGAAATGGTAAAGAAAAGTGGTAAACAAGGTGTTCCACAAACCGATATCAATGGACAAATGGTGGTAGGTTTTGATAAAGTGAAACTTAATAGCCTTCTTGGAATTAAATGAAAATAAATAAAACTATACATATGAGAGAGTTACAACCCTTAAATGACAATGTGCTTTTAGACCTCAATGAGGACAAGAAAGAGCAAAAAACAGCAAGTGGAATCATTATTCCTGATACAGCAAAAGAAAAACCACAGTATGCTAAAGTTATAGCTGTTGGTAATGTGGAGAACCCTGGAATCAAAGCCGGTGATGTAGTTTTCTACAAGAGGTTTGCAGGCAATGAAGTGGAATTTGAAGGAAATAAATACCTTTTTATTCCTTATGCTGATATCTTAGCTAAAGTTGTTGAGACTGAGGAAATATAGTCCTCTAATTCATATAATCTAAAACCCATAGCACCTGTTATGGGTTTTTTTATTTCTCACTTTTTTATTTAATAAATACGAATAAGGATCCAACCAAAGCTAATAATGCTCCTAGGCTGTTTCTCTACTTATTATGTGTTAATTTTGGTATTATTGAAATTAACGCAAGATTAAAGAATATGAGGAATATGATAGTTTTCATATGTGTGCTTATCTTATCATTTAATGGGTTTGCACAAAATGAATTTTTAGAAGCATCAATCGATAATAGCTGTAATGTAAAGCCCGCTCAAATAAATATACCTAGTGGAAAAACGGCAAGTTCTTTCCAATTGATTTCTCTTATTGCAGGAAATAACTGTTACAGTGGAGCCAAATTTACAGAAAAAGGCTTTTTAATAAAAAATGCTTCAGGTGATATGATATATAGATATCAAATAAATGAAGAGGGCCAAATTTACGAGCCCAATGGAAGTTTAAAGGATTTTAAATTAAGTTCAGGAATCTATTATTTGTATGTAGATGGAGGAACGGGAGCTTATGTGAAACTTAAATTTCATACCATTTAAGTGAATGGGAGGGACCCCAAAAAGCCCTCCGAAGATGAGTATACATTGCGACAGAAACTCGGTTCGTCCTGAACCGAGTTTTATTTTTAATAGAATGTGATTATACTTCTCTATAGTTTTTGTAAAAAATTCTGAGTTCTTCCAAGGTGTCATATAGTGCTTGTGGCTCATGGCATGTCATCAGCTTCATCTTGAATTCTTTGAAATGTGGAAAGCCTCTAAAGTAATTACTATAGTGCTTACGCATTTCATTAAGTGCTCGGGTTTCTCCCTTCCATTCAACCGAACGTTCCACATGTTCTTTACAGATATCAACTCGTTCATCTATTCCAACGATTAAAGGTTCTGTATTCCCATTCATATACTCTTTAATTTCTTTAAATATCCAGGGATTTCCTATGCTGGCTCTTCCAATCATGATGCCATCTACTCCGTATTTGTTTCTGGCTTCTAAGGCTTTAGCGCCAGAACTTATATCACCATTTCCTATGATAGGAATGTGCATACGAGGGTTTTCCTTTATTTTACCTATCAAAGTCCAATCGGCAACACCTCTATAAAGCTGGGAGCGTGTTCTCCCATGTACCGTTAAAGCCTGAATACCTAGATCTTGCAATTGCTCAGCTAATTCTACAATGATTTTGTTATTCTCGTCCCAACCCAGTCTAGTTTTTACTGTAACAGGAAGGTGAGTGGATTTTACCACCGACTCAGTAATTCTCAATAATCTTGGAATATCTTGTAAAGCTCCTGCACCAGCACACTTGGTTACCACCTTTTTTACTGGACAGCCAAAGTTAATATCGATAATATCAGGCTTGGCTTGTGTGGCTATCTCCGCAGCTTGTACCATAGATTCCTCGCTATGACCAAATATTTGAATTCCTACTGGAGATTCTCCAGGATTCATATCTAGTTTCTCTATGCTCTTTTTAGCGTCTCTAATAAGCCCTTCCGATGAAATGAACTCAGTGTACATGATGTCAGCACCCAGTCGTTTACAAAGCGCTCTAAATGGGGGATCGGTAACGTCTTCCATTGGAGCTAATGCCAAGGGGAAGCCTTCGATTTCTATATTTCCTATTTTCAATGTTGTCGTTTTTTACAAAGCGCAAAATTATTACTTTTGCTGAAAAACTGTGGATATTCAATTGTTAAAGGATACAAAAGATGGCAAACGCTTGTTTGCACTTGTCTTACTGATATTTGGACTGGGTATATTTGTTAGTCTTTTCGGTATTTTATTAGGAGTTGGCTTTATCGAAGGGCCTATTTTTGAGCGTATTTCGTCAATGGGCAACCTAAACACCCCTTCTGATATAAGTTTGATGAAGTATTTCCAAATTGTTTCTCAGTTTGCTTTTTTTATCATTCCTGCCTTAATATTCGGATTTTTAATAGAGAAAAAAACTTGGGGATTCTTCAATCTGAACAGTTGGCCTTCTATTATTATGCTAGGCCTTGGGATATTAACCCTGTTGATGTCGAATCCTCTAAGTGAATGGCTTATCTATCAGAACGGAAAAATGTCTTTGCCTTCGAGCATGGCTGCTATTGAACAATGGATGAGAGAGGCGGAGGAACGAGCCGCCTTTGCTACCAATGTATTTCTAGATATGAAAGATTGGAAAGATTATGCGCTTAATATTCTGATGATTGGAGTGTTGGCCGCTGTTGGTGAAGAATTGTTATTAAGAGGGGCTTTCCAACCATTATTTATCAGACTATTCAAAAATGAACATATTGGAATTTGGATTACTGCTTTGGTGTTTAGTTTTATTCATTTCCAGTTTTATGGTTTTTTTGCTCGTTTATTTTTAGGTGCTTTATTAGGCTATTTCTATTACTACTCTAAGAATTTATGGGTGCCCATTATCGCTCACTTCTTTAATAACTCCATGGCAGTCACCTATGTATACATCACTAAGGAGCCTTTGTTTAGTACTAAACCCGAGTTAATTGAGCAAAAAGAGCCACAAACGCTATTGGCACTTTTAAGTTTGTCTTTAGTTGTTCTTGGAGTTTTCTTGATGAGGTATTATAAAAACAAGCAAGCTGAAGAATAGAAAAGGTTTCGTATTAATCTCAATTTTGTTTAGAAAAGAAACCACTCATCTATAAAGGACGCTGTGCATTCATAAATGTTACACTTTTTAATGCAATTTTAACTTTCTTAAACATTTGATACTGAATATCATAATGGCTTGTTAATTAATTTGGGGCTGTTCATTTACGTGCATGAATATGTATCATAGTATCACAATCACTTCATTAGGTTTATTGGATGAAATATCGTAAAATGCATAATATTAGGTATATATGAACTTTGGCATGGTTGTTAATTATAGGGTAAGCACAAGACATAACAAAAACAATCACCATGAAAACAAAAACAATAATTATCATCGCTTTATTCCTTGTAGGATTTTTATTTCAACCCGTATTGGCCGAAGCTGAAACCATAGATTTTAAAAAGGCTTTAAGTAAAACTGTTAAATATCCAGCTAAAGCCAGCGAGAACGGAATGGAAGGAACCATTTGGGTAAGTTTAGATGTTGATGCCAATGGCATTATGAGTGTTAATGAAAGTAACCATAACTGTTGCGATAAATTGCATGAAAATGTAGTAGAGCAATTAGATGGAAAAAAGATTAAGAAATTCGACGAGAGTATGGTCGGTAGGCATAATATCAAACTTGTGTTTGATATACAGGAATAGCAATATCATAATTGAATAGGTAAATATTGATTTAAATTCGTTTATTGTAAAGTTCGATTCATTGTCCCCTGCGATGAATCGGCTTTTTTTTGGATCATATTATTTGATAAGTAAACATAGTTAATCGTATTAAAATGGGAGAACCATATGACTCATAAGGGCTGTTGTAGTATATTAATTTGAAGCCTGCTGCTCGAAGAATCAACATCGGTTTAATATTGGATAGCATGGGATGAGACAAAAAAAACCGCCTTTCTTTGAAAGGCGGTTTTTATTATTAAAATATATACTTGCGTATTAATCTTCTCTTTGTTCAGTTACAGAGTAGTTAATTTTAAAAGCTCCTACTTTTCTTAACTCTTGTTTCACATCGGTAACAATTCCCATTTTGGTGTCTTTGTCAACCTTTAGTGAAGTGGTTAAGAATTTTCTATCAGCTTCGTCTCTCGCTTCTTTTTCAACAGCAATAAAATCTGAGATATCATCAACAGTTCCAAAAGTATCGTTTAATTGAATACGAGTATTGGTTCCTAATTTACCTTGAACAGGCTCACCAATATATATAAAACTTACTAAACTTTTCTTTTCAAGTTTTGAAACTTCTTTAGCCGAAGTAGGATTAACCTTAACTAGTAATTCGGTTTCACGCATTACAGTAGTTACCATAAAGAAGAACAAAAGCATAAAGATAATATCGGGCAATGAAGCCGTAGATACTGCTGGGGTTTCTTTGTCCCCTTGTTTCTTAAATCTAGACATAATATTCTCCTTTATTATTTAGTTCCCACATCTTCTGGTTCAGCTTCTGACACTGGAACCGGAACGGCTTCGTTAATAGCTTTAGCTTCATCCTCATTTAAATCTGCATATTTTCTGCCAAATTTCTTGTCGGATAATTCATCTTTAAGTTGGGTAAAAGCTTGAGCAATTTTATCTTGAACTTGAATGTACATATCGTATGAAGTACCACGGTCATTTTTCAATGAAATAATACCTCTACTTTTATAAACAGTACCAATTAGATCTATAGTTTCCTCTTTAACCTCAGGAAAAGCTACATCATCTGGATAGTGAGGGGTCATAAATTTTATAACATCCTCTTTTAAATCTTCCAGCTGACCAGGTTTTCCATTTACCAAAAGTCTATCTGATTTACTCACTAAGATATTCATGATATTTCTATCTTTAATATCCGGTGGTTTGACAGTAGGATCTGGTGGTGGAGGTAACTTTCTATTGATACCAGTTGTAACATCCATAGTAGTTGTTACCAAAAAGAAGATCAAGAGCAAGAAAGCAATATCTGCCATTGAGCTTGCATTAAATTCGGGTGTTTTTCTTGCCATGATTCTATTTTTTATTATTTAAACATGTTTGAGATACTGGCATATAGAATAGACAATATGGCCAATCCAAAAACTACATATGTATAAATTAGACCTGCTCCAACCATTACAGAAGTTTCAGCTGTAATTTTTTTCGCTTCTAATTCATCAGGAGTGAAAGTGTTGGTTGCTAAGCTTTTAGCTACAAACCAAAGGGCTACAGCAGCAACAATGATGATTAGAGTTCTAATCGCTCCTTTTGGATTAGAAATGATTTGAAGGACAGGGAAGAGTAAAGCAATGACTACTGATAAGCTAAACGCAATGTAAGCTGTTAAGAAGTAACCATTAAGAACGCTTTCTGTTACTGAATCGTCTCCCTGATATAAAACCGCAATTTGATAGGCTGTTGCAATTAAAATCAGGATAATAGCGATTCCAAAAAATGCTTTTTTTAGTATATTATCCATGTTTAATTATTATTTACCTGATTTAAATTTGGTTAAGATATCAACGAAATCAATAGTGCTATCTTCCATATCGTTAACAATAGCATCAATTTTAGCTACACAGTAATTGTAAAAGATTTGAAGAATAATCGCAACGATCAAACCAAATACAGTTGTTAAAAGAGCTACTTGAATACCAGAAGCAACAACAGTAGCAGAAATGTTACCAGCAGCAGCGATATCGGCAAAAGCACCAATCATACCAATTACAGTACCCATGAAACCAAGCATAGGAGCTAGAGCGATAAATAATGCAATCCAGCTTAAGTTTTTCTCTAAGCGTCCCATTAAAACACCACCAAGAGCAACGATTGATTTTTCAACCATGTCGATTCCTTCGTCATATTTATTAAGACCTTCCCAGAAGATAGAAGCTACTGGTCCACGAGTGTTTTTGCAAACTTCTTGAGAAGCTTCAATTCCACCATTGTGAAGCGCGTTTTCAACTTTGTTTAATAATTTCTTAGTGTTAGTAGTTGAAAGATTTAAATAGATAATTCTTTCAATAGAAATAGCCAAACCAAAGATTAAGGCTAATAAAACGATACCCATAAATCCGGCACCTCCTTGAATGAATTGCTCTTTCAATACTTCATGGTATCCTGCTTCTTCTTTTACAGGTTCTTCTAAAGTAGCTGGTACTTCAGGAACAGTTTCTTCAACTACTTGTTCAGTAGCTGTTGTGTCAATAGCGGCTCCTTCTTCTTGAGCATAAGCTACATTGAACAAACCGAAGCTAAGCATTCCGGCTACAGTTAATAGTGCAATTAGTTTTTTCATAATTTACAAAAATTTATTTACAGAACTTCAATATTTATTTTTACTTCATTTATTTCACTAAGCGGAGAAAGAGGGATTCGAACCCTCGGTACACTTTTGGCGTACACACGCTTTCCAAGCGTGCACCTTAAGCCACTCGGTCATCTCTCCGTTGGCACAAATAATTATATTATTTGTCGCGGCGGCTAAATTACAAAAATTTATTTCTAAAATAAAAAATGCCTTTATTTTTATCTGGTCAATATTAGTGAGAGAATGTATTTGTAAAACCCTCTATATGGCTGATATTTAACAAGAAAAAACCGTGCCGAAAATCCTGGTTTTTAGTTTATCCAAAAGTGGCTCGAAAGTTTTTTGTTAAATTTTGGTGGATTTTCAATTTTAGATGACTTTATTTGAAGGATAATTGACTTTGTTTTTAAGAGGTTTTTAGCATATTTCTGGGAATTAATTAACATTAAAACTTTTGGGTTTGAGTATATTTGTTGCTCTTAAATAGCAAATATAATTTTATGCAAACAATTTTAGGTTCAGGTGGCATTATAGGTCAAGAAGCTTCCTATTGTTTATCAGAATTTTCTGATCAAATAAGGCAGGTAAGCAGAAAACCAAGGCAAATAAATGCCACAGATCAAATTTTTCCTGCTGATTTAAGAAACGAATCTGAAGTTAGAACTGCTGTTAAAGGTTCGGAAATAGTTTATCTTACAGCAGGTCTTCCCTATAATACCAAAATTTGGGCCGAATCATGGCCGAAAATCATGTCAAATACCATAAAGGCATGTCAAGAACATCATTCTAAATTGGTGTTTTTTGATAATGTGTATATGTATGGAAAAGTTGATGGCTTCATGACTGAAGATACTCCTTTTAACCCTTGCAGTACAAAAGGGGAAATACGAGCAATAATTGCCAGACAGTTAATGGAGGAGATGGAGAAGGGTAATATTCAAGCACTAATTGCTCGTTCTGCCGATTTTTATGGTCCAAAAGCCTCCAATACCTATATTACTCCCATGTTATTCGAGAAATTGAAAACAGGAAGTAAACCACAGTTTATGTTAACGGCGAATAAAAAACATTCCTTTACTTATACTCCAGATGCTGCAAAGGCTATGGCTTTTTTAGGAAATAAAGAGGAGGCTTATGGACAAGTTTGGCACCTGCCAACAGACCAGAATGCCCTCAGCATGAAAGAATGGTCGGATTTAACATCAAAATACTTCGGAAGTAGACCTGACTATTCTATTTTAAGTCCATGGATGATTAAAATGGCTTCTTTGTTTAGTCCTGTAGTAAGAGAATCCCAAGAAATGCTTTATCAGTTTAAGTATGATTATTTATTTGATAGTTCGAAATTTACAAATAAATACTTTGGTGCGACATCCTATGCCGAAGGAATAAAGACTATTTATAATATGCAATATAAATAGATTGGTATTTGTTTTGTTGCTTTTTAGTTTTGATTTTAATAAAGACGATCTCTGGTAGATGAATTCTCCAATTATAAGGTAATTAGCTTATTTATTTCTGCTTTATATGCTCATTTATATAGTTTTATTTAGGAAATTACTTATACACTATATTGTGTTTTTTACTATCTTTGATGAACGCTAGTTCCCAATGTCACTTTTATGAAAGAAAATAATAAATCTTCTAGGAATAAAGAAGAAACTACTCTTGACCTTATTGCCCAAAATATTGACGATATTATTTGGAAGTTGGATATCCAAACCATGAAACTTACTTATATAAGTCCTTCGGTTTACAGTATCCGTGGATTCACGCCTAAAGAGGTCATGGATGGAAGTGTAGAGGATAGTTGCCATCCCGAAGATTTGAAATTAGCTTTAGAAAAGGTTAATAGGCTGTTTTATAGTTCTAAGAATAATAGGTTTTCGCCAAATTATAAATTAGAGATGCGGCAAACCAAAAAAGACGGAACTTATGTTTGGTTAGAGGTTAAAATTTCATTGATTCTGAATAAAGATGGGAAGCCTGTTAAAGCAATTGGAGTGTCACGAGATATTTCTGATTCAAAAAATGAGACAAAAGAATTAAAGAAGAGCTTAGAAAGAGAGAAGTTTTTTGCTGATATCATCAGGCATTCTTCGCAACCCATTGGAATTGGATACCTTGATGGTAGAGGAGCATTATTAAATCAAGCTGCTTACGATTTACTCGGTTATTCTGAAGAGGAAATGACAAAGATAAATTGGAGGGATGATCTTACTCCAGCAAAATGGTATGCTGAAGAAGACGAGGTTTTAAAAGAAAGTATTCTTGAAAAGAAGGCAAAAACCTATAAGAAGGAATATATTCATAAATCAGGAAGAATAATTCCAATTGAAATTAGAGTTCATCCAAAATTTGATGATCATGGTGAATTGTCTTATTTTTTGGCCTTTATTACTGATATCACTGAAATAGAAAAAACTAGAATTAAACTGGATCAAACCAATGAACGATTCAATTTAGCCCTTAAAGGAACTAATGATGGTTTATGGGATTGGAAAGTTGGATCAAAGACTGTTTATTTGAGTCCGCGTTATTTGGAGATAATAGGGTATCACCCAGGGGAATTAGAATTCAGCCTTGATTCACTTCTTGATTTAATTCACCCAAACGATATTGACACTGTGAAATATAATCAAGAGCATTTTGCCATTTCTCAGAATATTAGGCTGGAACAGCAGTTTCGGCTCAAACATAAAAAAGGATATTATGTTCCTGTTTTATCTAGGGTTTTCAAAGTTGTTAATGAAAAAGGGCATGCCATTAGAATGATTGGTACTCATATTGATTTAACTGAAGCCCATTTGATGCAGCAAAAAATTGATGAAGGTGAGCTTCGTTACAAAACATTATTCGAGAACTCCAACATTGGAATCGCTATATCAAATGAACAAGGTGAGGTATTTGAATCTAATGCCACATTAAAAGAAACTCTTGGAATTCCTTATGATTCTGAAACTCGGTATAGTGCTGAGCAGTTTTATTATTATTCAAAGGATAGGAAATATTTCATTGAACTTTTAAATAAGGATGGAGAGGTTAAGAATTTCCATTTTAAAGGAGTTGGGTTAGATGGAGAAATTCTTTGGTTGAGCATGTCGAGTAGAAAGTTGAGAATTGATGGTGAGATTAGAATATTAAACGCTTTAACAGATATTACTCAACAGGTGATAGCTGAACAAAAACTCAAAGAAAGTGAAGAGAGATTCAAGCATCTGTCTAAGTTGACATTAGAAGGGATATTAATACATGATAATGGGCTTATATTAGATGTGAATGAATCTTTTGTTAAGATGTGTGGATATGGAAAAAAGGAGTTGCTCCATCAAGATTTTTTCCAAATATGTATGGAAAATGATGATTCTAGAAAGGAATATTTTAAAGAACTGGAATCCTCTAAGCAATCTAAAGAAATGGCTATTTTTACAAAAAGGGGCATTAGAACACCTGTATTAGTGAGTAGCCGAATTACAAGTTTTAGAGGTCAGAGCGTTCAGGTGAGCTCCTTTCATAATATTACGAATAGAATAGAAGCCGAGCAAAATATACGAAAATTGTCAGCAGCTGTAGAACAGAGTGGGCATTCCATAGTGATTACCAATACAAAGGGAATCATAGAATATTTGAATCCTCAGTTTGTGAAAATGTTTGAGTTTAGTTTATTAGAAGCCTTAGGAAAGCCTATTTCTATTATAGAATCGGGATACCATTCCGCAGAATTTCAGAAGGAGCTTTGGTGTCAAATTGAAGATGGTCAAGTTTGGAAGGGCGAATTTTTAAATAAGAGTAAAAATGATAAGCTGTATTGGGTAAGTGCCTCCATTAGCCCCATTAAAGATAGAGATGGACAAGTGACTCACTATTTGAGTATCATGGATGATATTACTCAAAAAAAGAAGTTTGAAAAGGAACTCATTGAAGCCAAAAAAAATGCAGAAAAGAGTGATCAATTAAAATCTGCATTTTTAGCAAATATGAGTCATGAAATTAGAACTCCATTAAATGGAATAATAGGTTTTACGGATTTATTAAATGACCCTGAGGAAGTTTTTTCAGGTCATGAAATCACTAGATATCTAAATATCATTAGTAATAATGGTCAACTCCTATTACATCTGGTAAATGATATCATTGATATTTCAAAAATTGAATCAGGCCAAATGCATATATCTGTACAAGAGTTTTCTTTAAGCGAGGTTCTGCAAAAATTAGAAAATAGCTTCGAAAATTCAATGAAACCAAATGTGGAATTAAGGATTCAACATATTACTGAAGAAATTAATCTTCAAACTGATTTTACTAGAGTGTTTCAGGTGTTTAATAATTTGATTTCAAACGCATTAAAATTTACCGATCGGGGTTATGTTAGTATTGATTTTGAAGAAGAAACCGAACATTTAATGGTTTGTATAGAAGATACAGGTTGTGGTATTTCGGAGGAGGCCCAGAAAATCATATTCGATCGATTTGCACAAGGCCGTCCTATTAATGATCAGTTATTGGGAGGCACGGGTCTGGGCTTGTCTATCACAAAAGGTCTGGTGAAGTTATTGGGTGGTGAGATTTGGGTAGATTCTGTAGACGGAGAGGGCTCTGTTTTCCGATTTCGCATTTTAAAATCTATGAAAAAGAGCTAAGATTATTTCTCATAGAAATGCATCTCTTTGATGTATTCCCACACTTTTCTAGGCAGGAAATATCTGATATTTTTACCATCTTTTATAGCATTTCTAATAAAACTAGCTGAAATTTCCATTTGAGGAGCATGAAAAACTTTTATATGCTCATGTAAGTGGCTTTCATGTTTGGCGCCTGGTCGTGCATAGACATATATTTTATATTCTTTTAAAAGCGTTTCATAATTTTTCCATTTATGAATACTTTCAACACTATCACCACCCATAATCACAAGAAACTCTTTGTTTGGATATTTCTCGTCCAACCTAGTTAAGGTATCAATGGTATAGCTAGGTTGAGGCATATTAAACTCAATATTGCTGGCTTTCATATCATATTCATCCTCTAAAGCTTGATGAGCCATTTCTAATCTATGATAATCAGCCAATAGACTTTTTTTCTCCTTTAATGGATTTTGCGGAGATACCACAAACCAAATTTTATCAAGGTCTGTAAATTCCAGCATATAATTAGCTATAGCCATATGCCCGATATGGATGGGGTTGAAAGAACCAAAGTAAAGGCCTATCTTTTGTTTTGGTTTATCCATTGATGAAGTTTGTTAAAGTCTGAAATGTTTCTTCGTAGGCATCCTCCAGCTTGTTATTGATAATAATCACATCAAATTGAGAAGCAAAACTCATTTCATATTCAGCTTTGTCTAACCTTTTTTGAATACTCTCCTCGCTATCAGTAGCTCTATTGATTAATCGATCTTTGAGTACATCAATATTAGATACTTGAATAAAGACGGCTAGAGCGTTTTTGCCAAGAAGTTTTTTAAGGTTTATTCCTCCAACTACATCTAGGTCGAAAATGGGGAGTTTGCCCTCCGAAAAGATCCTGTCTAATTCAGATTTTGGAGTGCCATATTTTACGCCAGCATAAACTTCTTCCCATTCAATAAACTCATTATTCTTAATCTTCTTGTTGAACTCCTCTAAGCTAAGAAAATGATAATCAACTCCATCTTTTTCATTTCCTCTAGGAGTTCTACTAGTAGCTGATACTGAGAATTCTAGAGGGAATCCTCTTTTCATCATTTCCCGAACAATAGTTGTTTTCCCTGAACCAGAAGGAGCGGAGAATATAATATATTTTCGTTTTAAAGCAGAGGTACCCATTATAAAATATTAAGCAGTTGTTCTTTTATTTTTTCTAATTCATCCTTCATTCTCACTATTAAGTGTTGAATTTGAGCTTGATTGGCTTTGCTTCCTAGGGTATTTAATTCTCTGCCTATTTCCTGACTGATGAAATTGAGTTTCTTACCCTGAGAAAGGTCTTCAGATAGCACTTCGTTAAAATAATCGAGGTGTTGAGATAGTCTTACTTTTTCTTCGGTAATATCTAGCTTCTCCATATAATATATGAGTTCTTGCTCTAATCTATTCTCATCTATGTTACTTCGATCTATTAGATCACTTAAATCTTTCTCGAATTTTGCTCTTAAATGTGTTACTCTAGCTTCTTCCAAAGCTGGTATTTCATTCTGATATTGCCTGATGTTTTCAATACGTTCAGAAAAATCTTTGTTTAAAGATAGTCCTTCTTGTTGGCGGAAATTATCTAATGCCAAACAGGCTGTTTCCACACCTTGCATAATTTGATCCCATTCTTTTTCATCTATATCTTCAATTTGTGGAACCAATACATCTGGAATTCGGAGGATGGCACTAAGCATATCTG
Organism: Lentimicrobium sp. L6; assembly: GCF_013166655.1. Taxonomy (NCBI): domain Bacteria; kingdom Pseudomonadati; phylum Bacteroidota; class Bacteroidia; order Bacteroidales; family Lentimicrobiaceae; genus Lentimicrobium; species Lentimicrobium sp. L6. The sequence goes on along the minus strand of NZ_JABKCA010000029.1, from coordinate 17,656 downwards.
CGTTAGGAGTAATTCCTAATTCCAATGCTGTTTCTTGCATACTTTTAAAATGCATCTTCAATGCATTATTGTTAATCTGGACTGAGGAGTTAGATTCTCCACTTACTTCATTAATACTGAGTTCTATTTTCCCTCTCACTAAAATAGTTTGAACTAGTTTTCTGATTTGAGGTTCTTTCTCCCTGTATTGAGATGGAATTCGACTGATGAAGTCAAAGTTTTTACTATTAACAGAGCGGAATTCAATATTTATGGATTTGTTTGGCAAGCTCACCACGTTTTTGCCAAAGCCAGTCATCGATTTTATCATGAACAAAATTTTGCACAAAGATAATCATATGGTCGATAATCCCTAAGGTGAAATAGGTTTGATGAAAAATTGAGAATTGGGCATTAAACAGAGTCGTAGCGGTGAACTTTGTGTAAGTCCTTATTAAGATTTTCAAGAGCTTTATCAGTAAGTTGCTTTAGGTCTTCAATAGAATAGGGTTTCTGTAAAAATGGGATATCACGGAAACGGGCCAGTTTATTTTTGTTTTCTGGGAAGCCGCTAATGACAATGACTTCAAACTTTCTAATTGGGAACCTTTCTAAAAGATTGATTCCAGAGCCTCTTGGTAGATTAATATCTAAGAACACCAAGTTTGGTTTATACTTTTTTATCTGTAGAAAAGCATCATCAATATTTATTGAAGTCCCCAAAAGCTCAATCTCCTTATAGTTTTCAACTAATATTTTTTTAACTAGGGCTTGTGCATCAGATTCGTCGTCAATTAACCAGGCTTTGATTTTCTTTTTCATATGATAAAGATAGTTAATATGTTTAATTATTTGGTTTAATTATAAATTCTTTTCTTGTTCTCCGATAAGTTTTATTCCTCTTTGATATGGAAATTTAAGGATGACTTTCGTCCCTTTGGCTTCTCTTGTTAAATGATTTTGAAGATCAATAACTTCGAATAAAATCTTTTGTTTGGAATTATGGATGTTCAAAAGTTTTATTCTTTCTTCTATTACTTTTAATCCGTGGAGTTCTCTTTTATTGGATTTTTCTGTTTTAAATTCCATTGCTTTTTTTCGACCAATTCCATTATCTAAAATAATACATTCAACCAGTTCTCCTACTTTCTTAAATTGAATCAATAATAAAGCTCCTCTAATTTTTAAATCGGAGAAACCATGGATGATGCTGTTTTCTGCAAATATTTGAATCATGATGGATGGAATTGTGAATTGTTCTAAATCAGATTCCAATTTAATTATAAAGTTAAAATAACTATTGCTTCTTCGCTGTTCTAAACTAAGGTAGGAGTTTAAAAGCTTAACCTCTTTTTCGAGGGTGATTTCTTTATGATAGGCACTATTGAAAATTTGACGGATAAGATCGCCGATTTGTTTTACAAAATAAGTGGCATCATTGGTTCTATTATTTACAATATAGGAGTTAACAGAGTTTAAAGCATTAAACATGAAATGGGGATTCATGACACGGGTGAGGGATTGTTGATGGAAGTCTGCAAGTACTTTCTCATTTTGAAGTCTTTCATTCCTCTTAGAATAGTAAAAATAGAATATGGCACCTAGCAGAGCTAGAATAGAAAATGAAACCAAAATCTTAAAAAACCAAGTATCGTAAAAAACCTTTTTAATTGAAAAACTGATGGAATCTATATTGTCACTTTCGTATCCATATGAATTAATGCCTTTAACTTCAAATGTATAATTCCCTGCTGGCATATAAGGCATCACCACGCTGGCTCGCTTTATTTTTTCCCATTCTTCATTTCCTCCATCAGTAATTCTATAATAATAGGTGATGTTTTTTTTATCATGAAAATCAATAGCATTATATCCTATTTCAATATTGTTTTCATAATGTTCCAGTTCGAAATGACCTATACTGGATTGAAATCTATTCTCACCATTTACCATGAATTCATCAATGTATATTGGGAATTTATCTTCCATAGATAAAACAATAGGGAGATTGATAAGTGATAAACCTCTATCAGTTGCTGCCAACAGATGATTGTTTTTCACTATCTTTAAATCGTGAATATCGCTACCCATAAGGCCATCATTTTTTTTAATGATTTTTGACGATTTAATAACTGGATATTTATAAATAGAGAATTCTACAATATTGATCCCTTTGTTGGTACCTAAATATATAGTAGAGTCATTTAATTGTTTTAAAACTTGAATATTATTGCTAAGAAGGCCTGAGCTTTCATTAAAAATGAAAACAGTATCTGTTTTTACCCAAAATAGGCCCCTACCTTTTGTTCCAATAATTACATCCTCACTATTTTTTGGTGTGATAAAGGTGTTAGAGGTGGTGTATTTGTCTTGATTTATAAAATGGAGTTCTGATAACTGAGCTTTCTGAGGATTGTCTTTCAAATATCGCAACCTCCTCAAATTGTTCATGTCTTGAAATAGTAAATAGGAAAATCCCTCCTCTTTGTCAGGAGGAATGTAGGATGATATTTTGTTCATTCTTAGGTTTTTGGTATTTTCTAGCCTTGTGAGCTTCTTATTTTCTATAGAGAAAAAATCTTCGCAATATAAAAGCCCAGTACTGGTGGCAAACCATAAAATCGAGTCTTGAATGACAAAATCTTTACCGTTGGTGAAGGGATATCTTTTAGCCTCTGCCATTCTACTTTTATTTTGAAATAGTGTGTTTATTGGAATTTCATAAAAAGCAGCACTAGAACTCAAGTATAAATTCCCATGGTATATCTTGGCTTTATTGACTATTTCTCTTTCTAGGGCAGGGATTTCAATCTTTTGAAGTTTGGATTTTAAACCATCTAGAATAAATATTTTATTGGTTCTTGAAACCCCTATGAATCTTTCTTCACTTACTTTTAATATCTGAGATATGTAATTGGCTATAAAGTTCCCTCCCGCAGAGTAATTAGTGATATATAAAGATTGTACATGATGCACACCACCCAATAATGTAGTAACCCATCCTCTTGTATTCTGGTCGTACCTTAAAGAGGTAACACACTGATCCTCTAAAAATGAAAGATGGGGAGGGCTTGCCAATGATTCATCCCTGTAGAACATCAACCCATGATCAACACTCCCAACCCATATTCCTCCCAAAATTCCTTTTATGGCATAAAGAGGAGTATAATCAATAGGATATGTAAGAATACGACCATCTTTATGAAAAGTAAATGCTTGTGAATCTGTGAAATATATTACTTTATCAGGGAATTCTATATATAGGTTTCTATTGGGTAGGATGTCTGCGGTATTTTTGCATCGATATTTTAATTCGATTTTTTGTCCATCAATAATAGCAGTGGTGATAACACTGTCTTTGTTTTTGTTATATTGACTGTAAAATAGATGTTGGTCATCTGGTTTTGAGATACAAACGCTATCTCCTCGATTTATATTATATAATTCAAATTTATCACCCTTGATATGAATCATCTTTCCTCTAGTTAGAGAAAATACAACTTCGTTGGTGTCGAATGGATATAGGGTTCCGGAGGCAATGATCTCCACACTATTTTTCAAGGTCTTTATAATATCATTGCCTTTGAAGTGATGGACTTTGCCATTTTCATAATAAGATAATAAGCCTGAGATACCAGCAAACCAAATTCGTCCAAAACGATCTTTTTCAATTTCTAGAATGGTATTTTCTGTTAAACCATCATTTATATCTAATGTGGTGAAAGTTTCTCCATCAAAATAACATACGCCATTATTAGTTGCAAACCATAAATACCCTTTGTCGTCGATTAAACTCTTGTATACTTCATCTGAAGGTAGTCCGTCGTGGGTATGGAAAAATTGCATTCCAGGCGTTTGTGAAAAAAGCTGGGAGCTAAATAGGACCAATAGAAATAATAAAAGTTTAATTTTCATATAGAAGTCTTTGTATCAAATTTACTAAAAATATTGTAATCCGTAAATAAGATTATGTACCTTTGAAGAGCTTTATTCAATGGAACTAACAAATGGCCGAATTTACATCTACGCATCTACCAGCTGATCTCGATTTTTATCAGAAAATCTTTGAAAAACTCAATGATATTATTTTTCTGGTAGACTCCTCCGGTCGCCTTCTAGAAACTAATTACAGGAAAGAGCAATTGTATAATGTTCAAACTATTTTTCAAGATAAGGATTGGAAAAATATTCAAAGAATTATTCATAGTGAATTAAAAGAATCAGATCCTTCTATAGAGTTGGAAATGGAACTGTTGATGGAGGATAAGCGGGTTTGGTATAGATGTAGGGTTGGTTGCATAGAAAAATGCGAGGATAATAATGCCTTGTACCTTATTGCCTTAAATAGTATTCAAAAACAAAAAACTAGAGAGGAAGAATTAATTAATGCCAAGGAAAAAGCAGAATCCCAAGAGAAACTAAAGACTAGTTTTTTAGCGAATATGAGCCATGAGATTAGAACGCCTATGAACTCAATACTTGGTTTTTCTGACCTTATTCAACGTTCCGAAGATAGAACTGAGCGGAGGCAATATTTGGACATTATTAAGAGCAGTGGTCGCTATCTTTTGAATATTATTAACGATGTGATTGATATATCAAAAATCGAATCTGGATTAATAGATATTAAAGTTCACAGGGTAGACATCAATGAGATGATTAGTGAATTGGCAGATATTTACAGAAGTGATCCTAGATTACAAACCAAGGATGTTGAGATCATTCCTATAATGCCACTGAAAAATGCAGATGCTTTAATACTCACTGATAAAACTCGTTTGCGTCAAATCTTAAGCAATTTAATTGATAATGCGGTTAAGTTCACCCATAAAGGGCATATAGAAATAGGTTATCAATTACTCGAAAAGCAAAAACAAGATAGAACTCCCCATATTCAGTTCTTTGTAAAAGATAGTGGTTTGGGGGTTCCTAAATCGGATCAAGCATTAATATTTGATCGTTTTCATCAGGTAAGGGAAGGTGATCAAGCCATTGGAAGTGGATTAGGATTAGCCATTGTTAAAGCTTTGGTGACTAAGCTTGGTGGTAAATTATCTTTAGTATCTGAGAATGGAAAAGGCTCCCAGTTTAGTTTTTTAATTCCTTACCTTCAAAGAAGCAAAGAGTCAGATAAAGAAGTGGACTCTTCTTCTAATGTTGAAGTGCCTGATTTAAAAGGGCGTCATATTCTAATAGCAGAAGATGTGGATGCTAATTATAAGTTTGTTTCTGCCGTTTTGAGGAAAACTTATGTGAAATTAACTTGGGTTAAAAATGGAAAAGATGCAGTGGAGGCTGTTATAGAGAATGATAAGTTTGATCTTATTTTAATGGATTTAAGAATGCCAATTATGGATGGCTATAAAGCCTCTGAGCATATTAAAATCATTCAGCCTAAAATACCTATTGTTGCATTAACGGCTTTTGCTGTAGAAGGGGATATGGAAAAAGCTTTAGAAGCTGGTTGTGACGATTATTTAACCAAACCTATAAATATTCCTGATTTCTTTGGGAAATTGAACTTCTATCTTACTATGTAGTATTTCTGATTGGTGATTTATGATTTATGAATGGATGATTTGTGATTTTAGGAGAGCGTATTCTAGTAAAAATTAGGCTTAGTATGGAATAGTAAAGGGGTTCAATCTACAACAATCATACTATTCTATCATGGTTCCATTCAATCATTCGCTCATTGGGATTTAGAAATAAAGTAAAGATTCGTAAAGCATAGAAAAGATTTCCAATCTACAACAGTTATACTATTCTCTCATTGTCCCATTAAATCATTCTTTCATAGCCTCATTCACTCATTCCTTCACAACTCAAACAGCTTGCCACACTTCATATTCTTTTTCAATTTGGGAAACAAACTAACGAAACTTGGTAGTCGATGGATTTTAATGGTTTTATTCCTTATTTTGGTATATATACGCTCCTCAAAGTTTTTTTGCTCTGTATTAAAGAAATATTTAAAGTGGTCTTTTCCTGCCCATGCTGTGATATAAAGCTTTAATTCCTGATTTAATTCATATTCCGGAAAATCGATTTTACTCAATTCATTCCAAAACCAGCTTTCTGTAAAGGGTGGCTTTTCTCCTCGCTGATAAGGGAACTGACTCTTGATGGTTTCAAAGAACAACAAATGATGGGCCCGTATTTTTATTTTAATGAAATCCATTTCTTTTGGCCTATCCATAAAGGTAAAAACAAACCTGGCTCCACAACTGGTTTTGTGTTTCATCTCATTTCGTTTTTCCCAATGATCGGTAAAAAAAGGAGAGGAGGGCCTGTTTGGAATTAACGCTGGCAATTCAACAATATCCTTTGGAGATAAATCCTGATTAGTTCTAACAAAAGAGTTTTTAATATCCCATTCATATTCATCCATCAGGAAGTCTCTTTTGCTAGGCAAGTAAAAAGGAGTTTGACAAGAAGAATAGTTTACGCGTAAGTTGTTTTGAATCATGAAATGTTGAAACATCAATTCAGCAATTTGGCCTTTAGTAATGTTTTCAATTTTCCTGTGGAGTGAAAGTAAATTAATTTTCTTGGTGGTAAAAGCAACCGATAAAAGCGCATAATTAATGGCTTTATTGATGACGCCATTTACAATACGTTCGGGTAAACTCTCTATGATAATAATGTCGTGGGACAACATAATATTGATTTTTAAGTGGCATTCCAAAGGTAAGAAATCCTTTCATACTATTTTGAATGAATTTTGATTCTGGAAGTTTTTCGAATAACAACTCGAAGGACTCTATATTTTCCCTACTTTAGCCCATTAAAAAATAAAAACAAACTTTAAACAATAAGAAAATGACAGAAGTAATAAACAAAAGCCTGAGAGATTCTAAAGGCGCAAGGTGGGGAGCTCTTGCCGTTGTGTCCTTTACAATGATGACAGGTTATTATATCAATTATGTGATTTCTCCATTGAAACCACTCTTAGAAGAAGCTTTTGGCTGGAATAGTGTTGATTTTGGTCTTTGGAATAGTGCTTATGGCTGGTTTAATGTATTCTTCTTGATGTTGATTTTTGGAGGAATTATTTTAGATAAAATTGGTGTTAGATTTACTGGTCTTGGAGCTGCTCTTACTATGATTGTAGGTACGCTATTGCAGTATGCTGCAATTGCAGAGATGGTTCCAATGGGTGATGTTTATTTTGCTGGAACATTTTTAGAAATGAAATCTCAAATTGCTTTTGGTGCACTTGGTTTTGGAATATTTGGAGTGGGTGTTGAAATTGCTGGAATTACAGTAAGTAAGATTATTGTAAAATGGTTTAAAGGCAAAGAATTAGCCTTAGCCATGGGTCTTGAAATGGCCACTGCTCGTATGGGTACTGCTCTTGCTTTAGCACTTCCTTATCCAATGGCTACAGCTTGGTTTGGTACTAAAGCCATGCCTGCGCTTTCTGCTCCTGTTATGTTAGGGCTAGGTCTTTTAGTAGCTGGATTTGTAGCTTTTATCTGGTATACATTCATGGATAAAAAACTAGAAAAATCAGAAGGTATTCAAGACGAAGTTAGTGAAGAAGATGAGTTCAAAGTAAGTGATATCTTAACTATTCTTACAAATAAAGGATTCTGGTTAATCGCTTTCCTTTGTGTATTATTCTACTCTGGAGTTTTTCCATTCCTTTACTATGCAACTGACTTAATGATAAATAAATATGGCGTAGATCCAGAGTTTGCGGGTTCTATTCCCGGGTTGCTTCCTTTTGGAACTATTCTATTGACACCTTTATTTGGTAGTATTTACGATAGAAAAGGTAAGGGTGCCACCATCATGTTAATCGGTTCTGTGATGTTATTAATAGCTCATACCGTTTTTGCCATTCCATTCATTACTAATTACATAGTAGCGATTGCTCTTATTTTATTCTTAGGGGTAACTTTCTCTTTAGTACCTTCAGCTATGTGGCCATCTGTTCCAAAGATAATTCCGGAAAAACAATTAGGAACAGCTTATGCACTTATTTTCTGGGTTCAGAACTGGGGGCTAATGGGTGTGCCACTATTGATTGGTTGGGCTTTAGATTATTCTAACCCAGAAGTGATGGCTGCTAAAGCTGCTAAAGCTGCTGGTGATGCTAGTGTAATAATCCCAGCTTATGATTATACACTGCCTATGCAGATTTTTGCTACTACAGGTTTTTTAGCGATTATTGTTGCTTTAATGTTAAAAGCAGAAGACAAGAAAAAAGGTTATGGTTTAGAGCTTCCTAATATTCAGAATTAACAGCTACTCTAACAAAAATATTATCCTGCTTCTCCAATATTTGGAAAGGCAGGATTTTTTTTTGCCAATTAGTTGGGATTTCTCAAGATATTAGTGATAAAATGAGGCTGTTAGGGGAGGGGTATAGTTGCGCTAAAAAAAAGAAGCATTAAAATGCCTGAATTTGGATAGATTGTTTTATATTTGCTTCAAATTTTAAGCGTTAATTCATGAGTAATAAGATAGTAGGAAAAATATCCCAGATCATTGGCCCAGTCATTGATGTTAGCTTTGAAGACGAAGGTCGTATGCCGAAAATTTATGATGCCCTTTCAATCACTACCGAAAGTGGTAATACCATTGTTTTAGAAGCACAACAAGATATAGGTGAAAACACCATGAGAACCATTGCAATGGATTCTACTGATGGTCTTTATAGAGGTATGAAGGTGACTTCAGAAGGCATGCCCATCTCTATGCCAACAGGTAAAAGTGTAAATGGCCGTTTGTTCAATGTGATTGGCGAATCTATTGATGGTTTACCAAAAGTAGAATCTGAACTTAGGTACCCTATACATAGGGATCCTCCAAAATTCGAAGACTTAACTACTTCCAAAGAGATTCTTTTTACTGGAATTAAGGTGATCGATTTGATTGAGCCTTATTCTAAAGGAGGAAAAATTGGTTTATTCGGTGGAGCTGGTGTTGGTAAAACTGTAATTATTCAGGAATTGATTAATAATATTGCAAAAGCTTACGATGGACAATCTGTTTTTGCAGGTGTTGGTGAGCGTACTCGTGAAGGTAATGACTTATTAAGAGAGATGATTGAATCGGGTATTATCAAATATGGTGATGCCTTTAAAGAAGACATGGAAAAAGGAGGATGGGACCTTTCTAAAGTGGATATGAAGGAGATGGAAAAATCGACTTTAACTTTAGTGTTTGGTCAGATGAACGAACCTCCTGGGGCACGTGCTCGTGTAGCTCTTTCTGGTTTAACCATGGCAGAGTATTTCCGTGATGGTGATGAGGAAAGTGGTGGACGTGATATCCTTTTCTTTGTGGATAATATTTTCCGTTTTACACAAGCTGGTTCTGAGGTGTCTGCACTATTAGGTCGTATGCCTTCTGCAGTAGGTTATCAGCCAACTCTAGCTACTGAAATGGGTATCATGCAAGAGCGTATTACTTCTACTAAGCGTGGTTCTATCACATCTGTGCAGGCGGTTTATGTTCCTGCGGATGATTTAACTGACCCTGCTCCAGCTACAACATTTGCTCACCTTGATGCTACTACAGTATTGAATAGAAAGATTTCAGAGCTTGGGATTTATCCAGCTGTGGATCCTCTAGATTCTACATCTAGAATTCTTTCTCCAGATATCGTTGGCGATGAGCATTATAATACGGCTCAAAAAGTAAAAGAAATTCTTCAACGATATAAAGAGCTTCAAGATATTATTGCCATTCTAGGTATGGATGAATTGTCTGAAGAGGATAAATTGGTAGTACACCGTGCACGTCGTGTGCAGCGTTTCTTATCTCAACCATTCTTCGTTGCAACTCAGTTTACTGGATTAGAAGGTAAATTCGTTAGTATTGAAGATACTATCAAAGGATTTAATATGATTCTTGATGGTGAGGTTGACCAATATCCTGAAGCTGCTTTCAACTTGGTAGGTACCATTGAAGAAGCTATAGAAAAAGGTAAAAAACTAATTGCACAAAACTAAGCGATTATGAATTTAGAAATCGTAACACCAGATAAAATTGTTTTTGAAGGAGAAGCCGAATTGGTTCAATTACCAGGTTTGGATGGTTCTTTTGAGGTGCTTGATCATCACATGCCTATGATAGCTGGTTTAGCTAAAGGTAAAGTGAAGGTGATAGATGCCAATAAAAACGAAAACTTTTATGATATCAAAGGCGGTGTTTTAGAAGTGGTAGATAATAAAGTGATGGTTTTGGCACAATAGTTAAAATATAATCTCATAAAAAATCCGATTTGCATTTTGTGAATCGGATTTTTTTTTGTCAATGGGATGATGAAAAAAGGGGTAACCCAAAATACTAAAGAAACAATAGCTTCCTATGTGGATTTTGTGAACCCTACTAGAGCTTCGTGCAATAATAATATTACTTCTGTAATAAATTTGATTTCTTGAGGATGATTCTAAAGGTAGTCCCTTTACCAATAGATGATCTCTTCACGAAAATTTTACCTTTATGGTAATTGGTGATGATTCTATCAGCCAAAGATAGTCCCAGCCCCCAGCCACGTTTTTTGGTGGTAAATCCAGGTTTGAAAATACTTTTCTGCTTGTTTGTTGGAATACCTTTTCCAGTATCAGTGATGTCGATATAAACCGATTGATCATCTTCAAATAGTATAATATCAATATCTCCCTTGCCTTCCATGGCATCAACGGCATTCTTGCACAGATTCTCTATCACCCAGCCAAAAAGAGGAATATTCAATGGGGCCACAATATTATGGCCATTGACGGCGTCGATCTCTACGCTATAATTAACTTTCTTAGAAGTTCTCTTTTTGAAGTAATCCACAAACTCTAGTACTACGGCACCCACATCGCCAAGAAGAAGTTTTGGTATGGATCCAATTTTACTAAACCTATCTGTAATCACTTCTAGTCTATGCACATCTTTCTCCAACTCACTCAATGAGTCCTCGTCTACTTCTTGCATACGAAGGAGGTCTATCCATGCAATCATAGAGGACAAAGGAGTTCCCAATTGATGAGCGGTTTCTTTTGCCAAACCAGCCCATACTTGATTTTGCTCCGATTTTCTCGAAGTACTAAATATTAAATAACCTAATATAATGAATAAAGCCATAGCGGCTAAAATGGCTAATGGAAAATACCTTAAGCGTGTTTGCAAAAGGCTATCTTTATAATAGATATATCTTTTTCCAGAGTAGGGGAGGTCAATGGTAATAGGGGTGTTTTGAGTTTGCATTTCGTGAATCAATTCCTGCACGAAAGCAGTGTCTGATATTTTAGCTTCCTCAATATTTCCATAATCCATAATATGAGTTCTACTGCTATCAGTTACTATTACAGGAACCGAAGCCGAGTTTAGTACAATTTCCTCTATAAAGGACTCATTGAGGTCGCGCACTATTTGCTGAATCCTAGAATATATAAGGGAGTTTTTATAGTAAAGATAAAACTTATCCGACTCAATGTATTCCAACACTATGGGTTGGTATTCAGTAAATTCTTTTAGTAAAGCTCCTTTTAAATATCTAGTAGAATCAGTGTTGATATCAATATTCACACTGCTAAGTATTTCTCTTTTTTTATTGGTTTGAATAACCGGAATAGTAGTGTTTTCTCTCAGTAAATCTAAATAAAAGGTAAGATCTTCATTGGAATCGTTGGTGGAGATCTTTTGGTAAGCCTTGGCCAGAAGGGCTACCCTTTTGCGCTCTTCTATTTTCAGTTTCTGGAAAAGAGAGTCTGTAGAAGCTACCAAATGAGACTTACTCACAATGGTATTTGCCCAAAGCTCCATATTCTGTCTTTCGTTTTGCCTGATTTGGTTCACCAAGGAATTGGTATACCATAGAGAAACACTGACGATAAAAATTCCGACAACAGATAGTAGAAGTTTGAGTTTGTTCTGGTGATTATAGATGTTCATATTAGCTAGCCTTAACACAAAGATATTAAAAGATCAATAGTGTATAACGCTAAAAGAAGCTATATATTGAATGAAGATTGTTTTTTTAAAATTAATGTTTGTCTCCCGATTTGGTATTGCAATGGCCATAGAAAGTTAAAGAGTGACTGGTTACGGTCACATTTAAAAGCTTTTCTATGCTGTCTTTAATCTCTTGTAATCTTGGGTCGCAAAATTCAAGAACACTACCATCATCTAAGCAAATAAAGTGATCGTGTTGTCTAAATTTAAATGATCTTTCAAACTGTGCGCAATTATTACTAAATTGATGTTTGGTGACTAAACCACATTCTAATAATAGTTCCATGGTATTATAAAGTGTAGCGCGACTCACTCTATACTTATTGTTTTTCATTTTGATATAAAGAGTTTCTATATCAAAATGGCCTTCAGTATTGTAAATTTCTTGTAGGATAGTATAGCGCTCTGGTGTTTTTCTCTGTCCGTTTTTTTGTAAAAATTCAGTGAAAATCTTTTTTACCGCCTCGAAAGTTTCTTTGTTGCTGTCGTTCTTCATCAATTCCCTATTGTGAACTCGTTTAAGATTATCTTTAAACCAGTTCTATGTATAATCTGTATCTAAAATCTCATTAGGGTACAAAAGTAATAAATTTCTTTTATTTAGAATTAATAAAAATAAAAAACAGAGAAATACTTAATATTTATTTGTGTAATTCTGTGAGAATATTTAGGTTTTAGTGTGTATATAATTCTTTGATAGTTTTAAGATTGAAGAAGGAAGGTCAAAAAAGTAAAATTTTAATTATCTTGCGATTATTCGTAATTTTGCCGAGCAAACACGATCAAAATATTTAAAAAAAATTTTATAATGAAAACAATTGATGACATTTCTTTTGCCGGAAAAAGGGCTTTAATTAGAGTGGATTTTAATGTTCCACTTAATGATAAATTTGAAATTACTGATGAAACTAGAATAAATGCTGCTATTCCAACCATCAAGAAGATATTGGCCGATGGTGGTTCAGTGGTTTTGATGTCGCATTTAGGTCGCCCTAAAATGGGTCCTGAGCATAAATTCTCTCTTCAACATTTGGTGCCTACTTTATCTAAGAAATTAGAAACAGGAGTAATTTTTGCTGATGATTGTATCGGAGAAGATGCCGAAGCCTTGAGTGGAGCGCTAGTAGCTGGAGATGTTTTATTATTAGAGAATCTTCGTTTCTATAAAGAAGAAACAAAAGGTGATAAAGGTTTTGCTGAAAAACTAAGTAAGCATGGAGATATTTATGTGAACGATGCCTTTGGAACTGCTCACAGAGCTCATGCCAGTACTGCAATTATCGCTGAATTTTTTCCTAATGATAAAATGTTCGGTTATGTTATGGCTGGAGAAATTCGAAGCATCAATAAAGTATTACATGAATCACAAAAACCATTCACAGCTATTTTAGGTGGTGCTAAAGTATCTGATAAAATTGGTATCATTGAGAATTTGATGGAAAGAGCCGACCACTTAATTATTGGTGGTGGCATGATGTTTACTTTCATTAAAGCCATGGGTGGCGAAATTGGAAATTCATTGGTAGAAGAAGATTTGTTAGACACAGCTGTAGAATTATTCAAAAAAGCGGAGGAGCGTGGAGTTAAAATTCATATCCCTGAAGATGCGATAGTTGCTGATGATTTTAATAATGATGCCAATAGAAAAGAAATCAGAGCCGACGAGATTGAGTCAGGTTGGATGGGCTTAGATGTGGGGACAGAAACACGCAAAGCTTTTAATGATGTTTTACTTCAGAGTAAAACTATTCTTTGGAATGGTCCTATGGGCGTTTTTGAAATGGAGAATTTCTCTCACGGTACTAAAGCCATTGCACTTTCTGTTGCGGCATCTACCAAAGAAGGAGCTTTTAGCTTAATCGGAGGTGGCGACTCTGTAGCTGCCATTAATAAATATAAACTTGCAAACCAAGTGAGCTATGTTTCCACTGGTGGTGGGGCCATGTTAGAATATATGGAAGGTAAAGTGCTTCCTGGTATTAAAGCGATAATGGACTAAGAGTTCAAAGTTTAAAGTTCGAGGTTCAAGGTTTGTGCTTCGTAAAATAAATAGAGCAGCTGAAATTAGTTTTGGCTGCTTTTATTATTGCAGTATCTAATAATAAAAAATAGATAGTCAGAGGTTTGTATCTATAATCTAGAAATTGTTATCTTTTAACTGTCATTTAAGTTCCCCAATTATCCCGATCCAAACTTCGATAATTAATAGCTTCTGCCAGATGATCATTTTGTATGCTTACTGAGGATTCTAAATCTGCAATAGTTCTGGCCACTTTTAAAATCCTATCGTAGGCACGCGCAGAAAGACTAAGTCGTTCCATGGCATTTTTGAGTAATTCTCTGCCGCCCTCATCAAGCTTACAATATATTTGCAGTTGCTTGCTCGACATTTGTGCATTTGCATGAACTTTAGTGTCTTCGCTAAACCTCACTTGTTGAACCTCTCTGGCTTTTATCACTCGTTCACGAACAAATTGACTTTTCTCACCTTGTTCCACACTATTCATTTCTCTAAACGGAACTGGCACTACTTCCACATGAATGTCTATTCTGTCAAGGAGAGGACCAGATATTTTATTCAGGTATTTCTGTACAATTCCTGGGGCACAAACGCAATCTTTATCAGGGTGGTTATAATAGCCACAGGGACATGGGTTCATGGCGGCAATCAGCATGAAATTGGCAGGGTATTCAACGCTAAGTTTGGCTCGAGAGATAGTGACGACTCTATCTTCCATAGGTTGGCGCATGACTTCGAGTACGGTTCTTTTAAATTCAGGCAATTCATCTAAAAATAATACCCCATTCTGTGCTAATGAAATCTCCCCAGGCTGCGGATAAGTTCCCCCACCTACGAGGCCTGCGTCAGAAATGGTATGGTGTGGAGATCTAAAAGGTCTAACTGAAACTAGGGCATCTGTTCTTCTCAGTTTTCCTGTAACCGAATGGATTTTGGTTGTTTCTAAAGCTTCATGTAAACTAAGGGGCGGTAAAATACTGGGCATACGCTTTGCCAGCATGGTTTTTCCTGCACCAGGAGGGCCAATGAAAATCACATTATGACCGCCAGCAGCTGCAATTTCTAAGGCTCTTTTAATGTTTTCTTGGCCTTTCACATCTTCAAAGTCGAACTCGTAATCATTAAGGCTGGAATAAAACTCTTTTCTTGTATCGAGAACTTCCTTTTCCATACTTGGTTTTCCATCGAAGAAGTCAATCACATCTTTTATGTTTTCTGCTCCATAAACCTCTAGATTATTTACAATAGCGGCCTCTTTTGCATTTTGTTTAGGCAGAATAAATCCTTTGAAACCCTCCTCTCGGGCTTGTATGGCTATCGATAAGGCTCCCTTAATAGGTTGTAAGCTGCCATCTAAAGAAAGCTCACCCATGATGATATACTTATCGATGTCCTTGGATTGCATTTGCTCGGAAGCTGCTAAAATACCAGCTGCTAGTGTGAGGTCGTAAGCTGAGCCTTCTTTACGGATATCGGCAGGTGCCATATTAATAACTATCTTCTTTCCAGGTAATCGATAACCAATGTGTTTCAATGCCGACTCAATGCGTTGATGACTTTCTTTAACTGCGCTATCGGGTAGTCCAACTAAATAAAAATTGACACCTTGATCTACATTTACTTCTACTGTGATGGTTATGGCATTGACCCCAATAAGAGTACTACCAAAGGTTTTAATGAGCATAATAGGGAGAATTTGGGATGCTAAGTGGCTAAGGTACAAATTTTCATGAAATAATATGGTTGAAATGATCTGAAGTAAAGTAAGCCTCTGCTAAAATTTAGGGATAAACTAAATATTTAGGGCAGTCTAAATGCGTTTCTTTTCATCATATATATCCGTTTTTAACAATGACATCCTTCTTGATAATATAAGAACATATAATATTAAAAAAAAAACTTGTAGATCGAATTCGATTATTAAATCTAGAGCTCAGGTTTGAAAAACTTCAATGCAAATATTTGGAGAAATGAAGCCATTAAGTATGTTAATTTTAATCAAAATATGAATTAAAAATTTATTTTATGGCTTCATTTTGGCTCCACTGTCTTATTTTAAAAGTTAATAATTTATTAATAAATTCATTAATTATGAAAATTATTTTGCTTGTCCTTATTAACTATTATCAATTAAAAAAATGCTAAAACTCTTTCATTGCTTGGGTTTGGGAATAGGATCTTAAGTCAAGATCAGTTTTATATTTAAATAATCATGAAATATTCGAAATGCTAATAAAGTGCTTGATGATTTCCAAATCCGTCCTCGTATTCCAGAATTTGGACGTTTTGCGATACTTGATCATTCGGTATAACCTTTGGAAAACAGTTCTTTATAATGTTGGCATAATTATTATTGTAGTTACTTATAAGCCTATGTAAATTTGAAAATGAGATCTTTATGTGATATTCCGATTGTTTGATTAATAACTAATAATCAATACCTTTGATGACCTTTTGCTAAGATGTCTGATTCATTTGATACGCTTTTACCCTAATTATTGAACCCTAATCGTAAAATTAAAATTTGTATTATGAATATAAAGTCTTTACTCTTTACAGTCGCCTTATTTGCGTTTCTTGCAACAAATGGCTACTCAGATATTGAAAAATCCTTAGATGACCCGCCTATCCTGAACCATTATAGTCATATTATAGATGATTCAAATGGTTCTAGTGATAATGATGGAAAAGCCGAAGGTGGCGAATCAATAAACATGCCTGTAAATATTAGTAATTCTGGGGAATCTGTTGCTACAGATGTTTCAGCTATTTTAAGCTGTACCCATCCATCAATTACGATTACAGATGCCAACGAAAGTTATCCTGATATTCCAATTGGTGCTAATAGACAAACAGATTATGACTATGATTTCATAGTTGCAACTGGTATATTAGTTCAGTTTAATGTCACTTTCACCTTAGACATTACTTCTAATGAAGGCACTTGGACTGATACTTTTATCGTAACCATTTATCCTGATAATGCTAGCCCAATGCCAGTCTTAGAATACCAAGCTCATAACTTCTTTGAGGCCGGTGCTGATGACGATGATTTAGCCGAAGGTGGAGAGTCTATTAGAATGCCTATTGAGTTATTAAACTCTGGAGAAGCAAGAGCCACTGTGGTTTCTGCAGTTATCTCTACTAATGACCCTGCTATTACGCTTACTGATGCTAGTGAAAACTATCCTCACATTGAAGCAGGATACGATGAGTGGTCAAATTATAACTATAACTTCGATATTGCTCCTGGTATTACTCAAACTAGAACGGTAGAGTTCAACATTGAGATGACTTCTAACCAAGGTACTTGGACTGATGTTTTCACCATTGAAATACATCCTGACAATATAGTATATATGCCAGAGCTGGCTTATGCTGCTCACAACTTCGACCCTGCTGGCGAAGATGATGACAACCTTCCTGAAGGTGGAGAAACCATCAGAATGCCAGTAAGTCTTTTCAATTCTGGAAACCAAATGGCTACTGGTACTGAAGCTATCCTTTCTACTCAAGATCCTGATATCACTATCACCGATAATTCTGAAAATTATGGGGAAGTGAATATCAATGGTGAAGAATGGTGTGATTACGATTATAATTTTGATATTGCAACAGGAATCACTCAAGAAAGAGATGTGGAATTCACCTTAGACATTACTTCTAATGAAGGCACTTGGACTGATACTTTTATCGTAA
>NZ_JABKCA010000028.1 GCF_013166655.1 Lentimicrobium sp. L6 | reverse complement strand
ACAATTTTAATATATCGCTGATTAACTAATAGGTTATCAAACTGATAGGATAAGTAAACAATTGAGCACCTCAATTCATTTTTTATGAATCTTTCAATCATATGCAAGGCTTTTTTTTATCCTATTCACCAGAGTAAACTGATTAGCAGCTCTATCTAAATTATGATTGGCATATTTAATCTTATAGTATTGATCACCATTTAAATAATCGGTAAGAAACCTCAAACCCATAATAAAAGTGATGGTCGGTGGAGCCAGATCTAGCAAGTCCTTCTCTTTCTCACTTAAAATTCCATCTAATTCATTTATAAAAGCCCCTTTGTAAGATTTATAATACTCCAAATTAAAAGTCACTTTATCCAAATCCGTTTCATCCTCAGTACTATTACTACATATGGTACGAACCGAATCTCCAAAATCATAGTGTATGATGCCCGGCATTAAAGTATCCCAATCTATCACTGCTAAAGCTTTATCATTATTATCGAATAGTATATTACTGAGCTTGGTATCGTTATGAGTAACGCGTAATGGAATCTCACCTTGCTCATGCAGCCTTTGCAGCTTTTGCATTTCTTCTCTACTAGTCAGAACTTGTTGAATCCACTCTGCAGCTATTTTAATTCTATGCTGACGCATCGGTACAGCATCGTACCGATCCTCTCCTGCTCCATCCAAAGCTTCGTCAAACTGCTGATACCTAAACGACATTTTATGGAAATCGGGAATGATTTCATAAAGATCAGCGGCATCAAAATCATCTAATGCGCGGATAAATGCTGCAAATGCATATCCCGCTTCAGCAGCCTGTTCTTTATTTTCTGTTTTTTCAAGGACCTTAGAATCAGGAATAAAATTCATCATATTCCAGTAAAATCCTTCCTCGTCTTGATAATAGTATTGGTTTTTTAAAGTAGGATAAAAATGGAGGAGGCTTTGGTGAAAATCACATTTGTGTGCTAAATGTTGTGATACATTCACTTTATTATTCATCAGCTCTGGAATATTAGGAAAAACGAGATGATTGAGTTTTTGGAGTACATAAGATTTCAAATCTGTTTCTATGAGATAAGTATCATTAATATGTCCTGAAACCAGAGTTTGATAATCTTTGAACTCACCATCAGCAGTGAAGTTTTGATATATGTTTTTCAGCTTTTGTTTTTCCATGAGCAAATCTAATTATTTATGGATAATTAAATGTGAATCATGGAATATTATTAATGGGGAGGAAGAATATAGCTCTACGATTTACAGTTTTATCATACCTACTAACACTATTAATTCCACAGTTCAGGAGAACTGTGTTACTAGTAATCAAAAACTGTTTGCTGATAAGTAGAAGTAACGCGGCTCTCCTGAGCTGCGATTTTTCCAAACCAATTAAAACCATCTATTCTACAGTTCGGGAGAAATGTGTTACTGCTAATCAAAAACTTTTTGCTGATAACTAGAAGTAACGCGGCTCTCCTGAGCTGCCGTTTTTACAAGACTAATAACATCATCTATTGCACAGTTCAGGAGAACTGTGTTACCCTTAATCAAAAACTGTTTGCTGATAACTAGAATTAACGCGGCTCTCCTGAGCTGCCGTTTTTACAAGCCTTTTAATACTACTAAATTACACAGTTCAGGAGAACTGGGGTTTAACATATTCATAATCAAAATATAAGGCACAGCTCAGGAGAGCTGTGTTACGTATTCTAAAAAAAATGCCTAAGCTTTTCAGAAAAGGTCATTTTGAGGCTTGTGAACCGACCAAAGGGAGCTCACGAACACAGTAAAATATTTAACTGTGAGTAACTTTGAAAACAATAAGTTTACTTTTCGTAAATGTTTGTTATCAGCTCAAGCGTAACGAAAAAATTGATTTTTTGTGACAAACTTTAAAACAATCTCTCAGGATATTTTCCTGCTTTTATCAAATCCCGAATACTCTCCACCACCACTGGTCTGTCTTCTTGATAAGTCACACCAAACCAAGCTGCATCCGATTCTAAGACTTTAGTTTTGGCTATGCCCTCCTCTATCATCTCATTTACTGCAGTAGGGATATAAAATTCTGCTTTGAGCTGGTCTTTATTTTTTTGTATAAACTTGGTGAAACGAGTATTTAACTGACCAAAAAACTGAGGAGTAAAACCCCAAAAGTTCATGGAAACTAAAGTATTTTCATCTAGTTTAATTTGCTCTTTTTCCTCATTTTTAAAAAAGATACCATCGGCTTTCTTTTCAATATGAGTTCTTTCCACCACATCAATTAAATAAGCATTTTCATCGCTACTGCACTGTCCACGACTCACATATCCATTATCCGATAAGGTATTCTTTAAATTATAACCCACCATACAATTGTCATTGGCATTGGGGTCTAATTCACCAAAATATTTAGCAATGGTTTCATAGGCTTCACGTCCATAGAAATCATCGGCATTAATTACTGCAAAATTTTCTTTAATCACATCAGCAGCCATTAAAACGGCGTGTCCGGTACCATAAGGTTTCTGACGATCTGGATTTGGTGTTATTCCTTCAGGAAGTTTATCCAACTCTTGAAAAACATATGCTACTTCTATTTTTCCATCCAATTTATTTCCAATAAACTCACGGAAATCGGTTTCTATGCTTTTTCGTATCACAAAAACTACTTTTCCAAAACCAGCTTGAATGGCATCGTAGATACTATAATCGATAATGGCTTCGCCACCAGGGCCAACTTTATCTAATTGTTTTAATCCGCCATAACGGCTTCCAATTCCTGCTGCGAGAATTAATAGGGTAGGTTTATTCATTTGTTTTGTTTTTCAAATTAAAAGGGCAAAAGTAGGGAAAAAGGGAATATGTGAAAGCTATTTTTTATGTTTCACATTATCAGGATTTTGGTGGAAATCCCACAAAGATATAATCTCAATAGAATGATTTTTAAGCCTATAGAAAATACCAAACCTTCCTTCAATTAAAACTCTTACATTAGATGTTTTGGTTTGTATTCCAAGTTTTGGGTAAGAGCTTAATAATTTAACAGAAGAGCGAATATCAGAATTTAATTTTTTACTGTAGGTTTTATTACCATTTCTTTCAAAATAATAGTTCAGAATTTCGAATAAATCAATCTTTGAACTTGCTGACCAAATTATTCTTCTAACCATTGATCAACATCTTTTTCAAGCTGTTCATTAGTAATGTAATTACCAATGTTCAATTCTTTCAATCCTTGTTCAATTTTATATTCCTGTTCTACATTAGTAAGATAGAGTGTTGAATCTGTTTTTAAATCAATAATATTTTTTATTGCTGCTAAGAATGATTTATCATCTATACCAGCAATTTGATGTATCAAAATATTTTTTAGATCTATAGTATTCATTTTCTAATATTTATACAAAAGTAAGTATTTTTATAGCTAAAATCAATTTTCAATAAAAGCAAAGTTTTAAATTATTTTTTACAATTTTTCAAAAACTCTTCCACTTCCTTCCAAACCAATTCATGTCCAACTTTCTCTGACCATAAAGCTCTAGACCCATGAAATCCTTCTTCCTGAGGTAAATAGAAATACTTTTCGCCTGGAACAGCATTGTAAATAACTCGCCAATACTCCTCTTCATTTTTCGCAGAAGTGATAAACACTGGGCATTTCACTTGAGCTGCAAAAGAACTAATCGTTTCACCACTAATCTCAAAATATTCTCCAGGAGAAAATGCCAAAACTGCTTTGATATCTTCAGGATATTGGCTGGCCATATAAAAAGTTAAAGCAGAAGAATAGGAAGAACCCCAAATGATGATGTCTTGAGCTTTCAATTCTGATTTTACATACTCAAGTGTGGCTTTTAAATCGGGAATAGCATTTACGTATTTGGTTTCTTTGCCTTGTTTTTCGGCTGCTAAATGCGTTTGATTAATCACTCCATTTACTTCTTTACCAGAACGTTGATCGGTAGCTATACAATTAAAACCTAATGCATTGAGCTTAGGTGCAATACTTCTATACTCTCCCCTACTAAATCCTGCCTGATGATGAAGAATAATCCAAGGTGCAGCATCGTCTATTTTATAAAGATCAGCTGTAATTTCAATACCATCCTCCGATGGAAATTTAATGGTTTCTGTTTGAGCAAATGTGCTCATTACAAAAACACTAAAAACAATAATTAGTATATTTTTCATCTTGATATTTTCTTTCAAAGGTAAATATTAATCGAACTACTTTCTTTTCAATATTCGAATAGGTCCTTGTTCATATTGCACGCTCCAAACTTGTGCTTTTAAAAGCTCCTCTGTTTTCCTTTTAAAAGCATCTTTATCTAGAGGATAGGGGTCTTCTTCATAGGAAAAAATTACATACTCAGCATCCGCTATCATCGGAAATTGATAAATATAATCTCTTAAAGCCAAATGGGGTAAAAAAGGTGATTGAGCTGAAACTACAGCATTTTCAGGAATATAATTCAACTGTTCGTGCAAAACTTTTACATTAAAATCTCTGGAATAATGATCCGCTTTATAGATTCTTATTTGTGCTCTTCCTAAATGAACAATGGGATTATCCATCACTCTAAAAGTAATACCTAAATTGGCAATCACTAAGGAATAAAGTAATACTTTTCTCCATTTATCACTCTTGATTTCATTGATAATCATAAAAATTCCAATGACCATAATCACTGCAAATTCAATACTATATTGTCCATTGGTGCTCCAGATGATATATTTATCGTGAAACATTTTCTGAAAGAAAATAGGAATCAACATTAAAATATATTGAGGCTTTTTAAAGAGCAGAAAAAATCCAGAAATAAATAAATAAATATGGAATTCAAGTTTAATGAAATCGGCATCAGGGTCTCCAATATGATTCACAAATAAGGTTTGAATACTCTCTAGAGGATGGCTCAACAAGAAGACTAGGGCTTCTTTGGAATTTGTGCCTAAAAAGGAATAATGAAAATGTGGATAAGAGTTATTATTAGCAAAGGCGGGCATAATGAAGCCAGTCACTAAAACAAAATAAAAAGCACTAAACAGGAAAAATCCCAGTAGCCTATTTCTCATTTTAAAATCTTTCCAATATTCAATTACCAATCCTAAACAGATAAAAGCCATCCAAAGCGGAATATTTTCTTTACTGATTAAAATGAAAATCATGAGCATAAAGCTCCATCCTATTTTTCTCTTTTTAATGGCATAAAAAAACCAAGGAACTATAGTTGCCGCCACCACATTAGAATGATAGTCGAAAGCTAAAGCAGTAAAAACTCCAAAAAAACTAAAATACCAAATCAATGCTGAAATGGCAATGGAGGGTTTATATTCCTCATCGGAGAAATATTTATATATGCCCCATCCTCCAAAAAGAATAGAAAGTATTTGAATAATAAGTAGAGTATAGGTCCCAAAAAGGAGAGAAAAAGGAGCAAAGAGAATCAAATAAATATCGAAATGATCAGCCAATAGGTTCTCTGAAATAGGTTTAAAAACTCTACTGTCGTTAAATTGAAAATGCATATAATCATAAAGAGCGTTTGTATAAGCTCCTAAATCGAGCGCAAAAGTTCTGAAATGATAATGATTGACTAGGGATAATATGCTATAGATAAAAGCAAAAAAGAGCAGAACAATAACAAAATTTCTATGTTTACATTTTAACATTCTTGCCGAATTATCTCATTAAATCAATCCCATCTCACGACTTATATCCAACATCTTATTAATAGGTTTTTCAGCTCTTTTCATCACATCTTCAGGAAGTTCAATTTGAGGAGTCTCATTTTTAAGACAGAGGTATAATTTCTCTAAAGTATTCAATTTCATATAAGGACAGTCGTTACAGTTACAAGTCTCATCCTTAGGAACCACCATAAATTCTTTTTCTGGAGCATCTTTTTGCATCTGATGTAAAATACCAGTTTCACTAGCTACAATAAACTTCTTAGCATTCGATTTTTTGGTATATTTCAACATAGCTGTAGTAGATCCTATCATATCGGCTAATGCCAATACTGGTCCATCACATTCAGGATGAGCCACCAATTCAGCATCTGGATGTTCCATCTTTAATTTGATAATGGCCTCAGTGCTTAGAATATCATGCACTTCGCAAGTTCCATCCCATAATACCATTTCACGACCCGTTTTGTTGTTAATATATCCTCCCAAATTTTTGTCGGGAGCAAATATGATTTTCTGATCTTTGGGGAATGATTCTACGATTTGAACAGCGTTGCCACTGGTGACTATCACATCGGAAAGTTCCTTGATTCCTGAACTACAATTGATGTAAGAAAGTACGATATGATCAGGATATTGATCTCTAAATTTTTTAAAATCCACTGGAGGGCAACTATCCGCCAATGAACATCCGGCTTCCAAATCTGGCAACAAAACCATTTTATTTGGATTCAAAATTTTGGCAGTTTCAGCCATAAAGTGAACTCCAGCAAATACAATAAGCTCAGCATCAGTGCTTGCAGCTTTTTGAGCCAATCCCAAACTATCACCGATATAATCGGCAATATCCTGAATTTCAGGAATTTGATAATAGTGAGCCAGGATGATTGCGTTTTTTTCCTTTTTGAGTTTCGCTATTTCGCTGATATAATCCATCGTTCAAATCTTTTGTTTTGTTGCAATGCAAATTTAGATAAAGCTTTCAATCTTCCTCAAAAAAATTATCAGTTTTAAACATCATCAATATTTATATATTATCTTATTTTAAATTTTAAGTTATTTAATAATAATATAGGAGGCTGTTAATATCGTTATAACTTTCTGTCAAAAAATTAGATTTTTCCGAATGATGCCATTTTTCACCTTTTTTGAACAATAGAATAGACTTAAATATCAGATTTTTGAAGGTCTTATTAACATCCTGTTGAAAAAACAAATGTGTACATTTATTTTGGTGAAAACAGGAAATCTGATGTTAATTTCAAGTTAAGAAGCTATGAAAACTTCTGAAAACTTTTCGCATTTTAACGTAACCCTAGCTTTCTTGTTCATAAGCTCCATCTTATCATATTTAATGAACAAGTCATCAACATGATTTCAACAATAATTGTTAATAGCCCTATAATCCTTTATTAACAAGTGTTGATAAGCTATTCAAAATGGTAGTTTGTAATAGATTAACATGTTGAAAAAGCATATATTATTACTCATTTTACACTATAAATCCCAAAAATTCCTAAATATTGATGTTTATGCATAAAAAGGGCATTTGGTGGTATCGAACATGATTGGTTTTGTTATTTTTGCATCTTATATAAAGAAAGATTATGCAAACTTGGTTTAGTTGTAAGGTAAAGTACCAGAAAATTGATGAGCACGGAAAACAAGTACGTGCCAGTGAAACATATTTAGTAGAAGCCATTAATTTTACTGAAGCAGAAACTCGTATTTACGAGATTATGGAGCAGTATGGTAGTGGTGATATCGTAGTAGCAGGAATATCTAAGACCAATTTCTCTGAAATTGTAAACTATGAGGATGGTCAATATTGGTATAAAGCTAAAGTAACTTGGGAAGATTTTGATGAAAAATCTGCTAAAGTTAGTAAAGTAACGAATCACTTTTTGGTAGCTGCTAATAGTGTAAAACAAACTTTTGATCGTGTAGAGGAGAATTTGGAGTCTATGATGGTTCCGTTTGAGATTCCTAGTATAGCTTTAAGTTCTATTTTAGATGTATTCCCATTATTTGGTGAAGAAGAGGAACAAGTGATTCCAGATAATTTGAAACCATTAAGTGATTTTGAAGGAGAAGCTCCAAAAACAAATATAAAAGAAGAATCAACAGATACTGATGAAGAAGCTTCGGAAGAACCGGCTGAATAATTTTACAAATTCCTGAAAATTGAGCATCAATAATTATGAAATTATCATAAAGAAACTGGATGCCTTTATAAATAAGTATTATAAGAATCTTATTATTAAAGGCTTTTTGTATTTGTTTCTGATTTCATTGAGTATCTTCATTATCCTAGCTGTTAGTGAGTATTTTTTGCATTTCTCGGTGCAAACTCGTACCATATTGGTATACTCTTATTTACTGATATTTATTGGTGTTTTTGTCTATTTTGTCTTGCTTCCGGCATTAGCCCTCCTCAGAATTTATCGTCATATTAATTATCAGGATGCTTCTAAAATTATTGGAAAGCATTTCCCTGAAATTAGAGATAAGCTTAGTAATGTTCTTCAATTACAAGAATTGGGGAATATCGATAAAAATCAAAGACTATTAATAGAAGCTGGTATTTCTCAGAAAGCGGAAAAAATTAAACCTTTTCCATTACTTAAAGCTGTTGATTTTCGTAGTAATTTAAAATATGGGAAATATCTACTTATTCCTTTAACTATCATTTTATTCACTTGGCTTATTCAACCAAAATATGTGGAGGAACCCACAAAACGCTTGGTGCAGTATGAACAAGAATTTGAAAGACAATGGCCTTTTAAAATTGAGATTGTTAATGAGGAATTAAGTGCTTTTCAAAAGGAAGATTTCGAACTCAAAGTTCAAATAATAGGAGAAGAATGGCCCGATCGCCTTTTTATCAATTATCAGAATAGTAGATATCTATTCACTAAAAAAAGTGGAAATGTATTTGTGTACACTTTTAAGAATTTGAGGAATTCCATTGATTTTTATATTTCCGATGCCTATGAGTTTCAAACCAAGAATTATCAATTAGAAGTTTTTCCAAAAGCCGTTTTTAATCATTTAGAGATAAAAATTTTTCCACCAGCTTATACTCAATTACCAAATAGAGTGGAGAAAAATATTAATGATTTGCGTGTTCCTGTTGGAAGTGTTTTACAATATCATATTAAAACAGCTCATAGTGATAGCCTTCTCTTTATTCAGAATACTGTATTTCATAAATATCAGGTTGAGGATAATCTATTTATTATTAGTGATACAATAGATGAAACTAAAAATTATAGACTTTATTCTTCTAATCAATATTTAGATAAAAGCGATAGTCTTTCCTGGTTGGTGCAAATGCTTCCCGATGAATATCCACGTATTCAAGTGGAAACTGTTGAAGATAGTTTGAATACTAAATTGCTTTATTTCAATGGAATGATTGATGACGATTATGGTTTTTCTTCCTTGAGTCTCTATATAGAAAAAGGAGAAGAAAAAATTCGTCAGAATGTAAGTATCAATGCCAATACTAAACCTCAACGTTTCTACTTTTATTTGGATTTAGAGGAAGTCAATCAAGAAAAAGGATTAGATATCACCTATTATTTTAGTGTTTCTGATAATGACAGATGGAATGGACCAAAATCAGCTCGTTCCCAAAAACAAGTTTATCATTTCGATAGTCAAGATGAGTTGATAGAAAAACGTAATCAAAACTCTGATAGCCTGAAAAATGAGTTGAGCAATAATCTGGAGGAATGGAAAGACCTTCAGAATAGAATTAAAGACTTTAAAAAAGAATTAATAGATAAGGAACTCATGAGTTGGGAAGATCGCAAGAAAATGGAAGATCTACTCAAGGAACAGGAAGAACTACAAAAGAAGATTGAGGATTTCCAGAAGCAGAGTAAAGATATTAGTGAACAAAATGAAGATTTGGAGAAAAACCAGAGGATTTTAGATAAGCAAGAACAACTTCAGGAGCTTTTTGAACAGGTGATGGACGAAGAGACTAAAAAGAAGATGGAGGAGCTCAGGAAGATGCTGGAGGAGATGAATAAAGAGAACAGTCAGGAGTTGCTAGACCAGATGGAATTAAATTCAGAAGATCTAGAAGAGCAGCTGGACAGGAACTTGGAATTGTTTAAACAATTGGAGTTCGAGATGCGAATGGAAGAAAGTATTGAAGAGCTAAAAAAATTGTCCGAAGAACAAAAGAAACTAGCTGAAGAAACCAAAGACAGTAAAAAAGATGATGCGGATAAACTTCAGCAAAAACAAGACAGTATAAATAATGCCTTTGAGGATATCAAAAAGGAATTGTCGAAATTAGATAGTTTGAATAAAAGCCTAGAGGAGCCCAACTCTTTGGACATGAAAAAAGAAGAACAAGCAAAGATTGACAGTTTACAACAAGAAGCACAAGAACAATTAGAAGACAAGAAGATGGATGATGCTTCTGAAAAGCAAGAAGAAGCAGCAGAGGAAATGAAAGAAATGGCCGAAGGCATGCAGATGGAGATGGAGGCTAATGCCATGGAAGAAATGGGAGAGGATATGGAAACCCTTCGAGAGATTCTCGACCAACTCATTAAACTCAGTTTTACCCAAGAAGATATTATGGATACGCTTTTGGCCATGGAGGATATGGATCCCAGTTATAATGGCTTAGTTAGAAGACAATTTGGTATGGAATCTAAACTCCAAGGTGTAAGAGATAGTTTGTCTGCATTGGCAAAAAGACAGCCCGCTGTTCAACCTTTTATCCTCAAAGAATTCAATAAAATAGATTATAGATTACAATCTACCACCGATTTTTTAGAAGCGCATCAAGTAGATCAGGCTTTAAAAGATCAACAATTCATTATGACTTCCTTCAATCAACTGGCATTAATGCTATCTGAAGCCATGGAGCAAATGGAGCAGATGATGAATAGCATGATGAAGGGAAATTCTAGTGGAAAATCTAAAAGTTGTCCAAAACCAGGTTCAGGTAATCCTAGTGCTAAAAGTATGAAGCAAATGCAGCAGCAGCTCAATAATCAAATGAAAGAGATGCAAAAGCAAATGAAAGATGGAAAAAAGCCAGGTAAAAAAGGAGATAAGGGTAAACAAGGACAAGGGCAAGGTATGAGTGAGCAATTTGCTCGCATGGCTGCCGAACAAGCTAAAATCCGTAGAATGATGGAGGATTACCAAAATCAAATGATGGAAGAGACGGGTGGTAAGCCTTCTGGACTCGATGGGCTATTGAAGGAGATGGAAGAAACAGAGAAGGATTTGGTAAATAAGATGATTTCTCAGGAGACTTTAAAGCGTCAACAAAATATTATGACACGCCTTTTAAAGTCGGAAAAAGCTGAACGTCAGAGGGAGAAAGAACAGGAGCGAAAGAGCGATGAAGGAAAAAACATTAAAAGAAGTAACCCTAAAGAATTTTTAAAGTATAAGGAGATTAAAGAAAAAGATTTAAATTTGATGAAAACTATTCCGCTGGACTTTAACCAATACTATAAAAAGAAAGTGGACGAATATTTTTATAAGTTTGATAATACTGATGATGATGATGTTGAGAAGTAAAGAATTAATAATTAAATCCGATTTATCCGAATTGCATAAGTTAGAAGAATTTGTGGAGCAAATCTCCGATGTTTATAATGTAAATTCTACTTACTATTCTAATATTTTGGTGGCTTTAAACGAAGCTGTAACCAATAGTATTATTCATGGGAATAAAGAGAATGAGGAATCTGAGGTTCGAGTGTTATTCGAATCAAAAAATAAAGGACTTTTCTTTAGTGTAAAAGATGATGGTCCTGGTTTCGATTTTACAAATTACCCTGATCCTACTGATATTAGCATAGAGAATTACGAAGACATTGGGCATGGGCTTTATTTAATGAAGAGTCTAAGTGATGTAATCGAATATAACGAAGAGGATAAAAGCGTTGAATTAGGCTTTAAGATAAGCAGTATCAATAAAGAATTGGCAGTTTCAAGGGTGAATTCATTACAGGCCTATTTTAGTACTGCTAATCAATCTGTAAAAGCTTAATACTTGGCTCTATTTTTTCAAAATATATATCCTAACAAGAATATACCTATTCATAAATTGACTTCCTCATGGCTTTTAAAAGCTATTGAGGAAGAAAATTATGTATTAGGCAAATTGACGTATACATTTCTCACTGACGTAGACCTGCATAAAATTAATGTGGAGTTTTTAGATCATGATACTTTTACCGATATTATTACTTTCGACTATAATAGAGGAAATATGATTATAGGTGAAATATATATGAGCATTGATAGAATTAAAGAAAATTCTGTGAAGAATAATGTGACTTTTGCCCAGGAGTTTGATAGAATTCTAATACATGGTTTACTCCATTTATTGGGTTATAAAGATAAAGATCCTGACGATAAGATCTTAATGACCCAAAAAGAAGATTATTACCTATCTTTGCAGCCGCAAAAATAAATCTATCCCATAAGAGAGAGTATAAAGCTTCCCTTAATGTAGTTTTAATTTAGAAAATAACTTTATAAACGTAAAAGACAGGTTTCACGTGGAACAAAAATACGAGATGTTTCCTATATACGATCTTATTGTAGTTGGTGCTGGTCATGCTGGTTCTGAGGCTGCAGCTGCTGCTGCAAATTTGGGTTCGAAGACTTTGCTCATCACAATGGATTTAAATAAGATTGCACAAATGAGTTGTAATCCTGCAATGGGAGGTGTTGCAAAAGGTCAAATCGTTCGCGAAATTGATGCTTTAGGTGGATATAGTGGTATTGTAACCGATAAAAGTATGATTCAATTTAGAATGTTGAATCGTAGTAAAGGTCCTGCTATGTGGAGTCCAAGAGCACAAAGTGATAGAATGCGTTTTTCCGAAGAATGGAGAAAGATGTTAGAAGAAACCGAAAACCTCGATTTTTGGCAAGATAAAGTCTATGAATTGATGATTGAAGATAATAAGGTCATTGGAGTTAAAACGCAAATGGGTCAAGAAATTCGGGCCAAATCTGTAGTTTTAACCAATGGAACTTTTCTCAATGGAAAAATGTTTATAGGAGAGAAAGTTCTGCATGGTGGGAGAATGGGCGAGAAGGGAAGTACCGGAATTACAGAACAACTCGTTGAGCTTGGTTTTCGCTCTGATAGAATGAAGACAGGGACTCCTGTTAGAGTGGATGGTAGAAGTATAGATTATTCTAAATTGGAAGAGCAAGCTGGGGACGAAGTCCCAGGTAAGTTTTCTTATTTGGATACTCCTAAATTGGAAAAACAACGCTCGTGTTATTTGGCATATACCAACCTTTCCGTTCATAATACTTTAAGAACAGGTTTTGAATTTTCTCCTATGTTTACAGGAAGAATTGGAGGAATTGGTCCTAGATATTGTCCCAGTATTGAGGATAAAATAGATAGGTTTAGTGGTAAAGATTCCCATCAATTATTTGTGGAGCCAGAAGGTTGGAATTCTATAGAATATTATATCAATGGATTTTCAAGTTCTTTGCCAGATGATGTTCAATTGAAAGCTTTGAGAGAAATACCAGGTTTTGAAAATGCAAAAATATTTCGTCCTGGTTATGCCATAGAATACGATTTCTTCCCACCAGAGCAATTAAATTATACCTTAGAAACAAAACTGATAGAAGGTTTATATTTCGCTGGTCAGATTAATGGAACTACGGGATATGAGGAGGCAGCTGCTCAAGGTATGATGGCAGGTATTAATGCCCATCTTAAAGTCTATGGGAAAGATGAATTTGTACTGGGTAGAAGTGATGCTTATATTGGTGTTTTAATAGATGATTTGATAACAAAAGGAGTTGATGAGCCTTATCGCATGTTTACTTCAAGAGCTGAATACAGAATTCTTTTGAGACAAGATAATGCTGATTTTCGTTTGACAGAGAAGTCATATAAAATAGGTTTAGCATCCGAAGAGCGTTACCAGAGAATGCTGAGAAAGAAAGACACTGTTGAACAAATTATTAAATATTTAGGCAAAACAAGTGGATTGCCTGAAGAATTGAACGAGTATTTAATAGCTAATAAAAGCCAAGGATTAAAACAGAAAACTCGTTTTGCTCAAATATTAACACGTCCTCAAGTATATTTAAGAGGTTTAATTGAGTATTCTACTTCACTTGAAACCTATCTGAATAGTATAGAATATTATGATGATGAGATATTAGATGAGGTGGAAATTCTAATCAAATATGAGCGTTATATTGAAAAGGAAAGTGAGATTGCAGACAAACTTAAGAAATTTGAAAATATCCCATTGAGCAAGGATTTTGACTACGATAAACTTTTATCTTTGTCATTCGAAGCAAGAGAGAAATTAAAGAAATTACAACCTGCTTCCATCGGACAAGCTAGTAGAGTGAGTGGTGTGAGTCCTGCAGATATTAGTGTTTTATTAGTTTATTTAGGAAGATAAAAATCAAGTTTCACGTGGAACATCAAACAGAGATTTTAAAGAAATGCCCAGTATGTGGTTCAATAAAGTTGCAAAAAGCCTTTAAAACCAAGGATTATTTTCTCACTCAAGAGGAATTTGGCATTTGTATGTGTAAGAAATGTGGTTTCCATTTCACCAATCCACGTCCAACAAAACAAGCTTTAGCTCCCTATTATAAGAGCGACAAATATATTTCTCATAGCAATTCTAATCAAGGATTATTCGGGTTTCTATATCAGCAAGTGAGGAATTATACCCTCGGTAAGAAATATGAATTGGTTTCTAATATCAAAAAAGATGGAGAATCTATTTTGGATATTGGATGTGCTACCGGTCAATTTCTCAATGAATTTAAGAAGAGAGGATGGCATTGTGTAGGCATCGAGCCAGATAAAGAAGCTGCGGATTATGCAAAGAAAACCTACGACTTAAAAGTATTTGGAGAAGAAAAACTGGATGAATTACCTTCAGATTCTTTCGATGTGATTTCCATGTGGCATGTTTTGGAACATGTGAGCGATCTTTCTAAAAGGATGGAAGAGCTTAAAAGATTAATAAAAGCCAATGGGACTGTTTTTATCGCCTTGCCAAATCTGGATTCTTGGGATGCCCACCATTATGAAAAGTATTGGGCCGGTTTAGATGTTCCTCGTCATCTTTATCATTTCAAAAAAGAAAACGTAGAATTGCTTTTTAATAACCATGGTTTTAAAATGCATCGAATCGATCCTATGAAATTTGATTCTTATTATGTGAGCCTCCTCTCTGAAAAATACAAAAAGAATCCACTTCGATTATTTTCTGCTTTTTTCAAAGGGGCTTACTCCAATTTGAAAGCAGGCAAGAATCCTCCCAATCATTCCAGTTTATTGTATATTCTTAAGCCAAGAGTGGTTTAGGAGTCGATAATCAGCTGAAATTTGCTTTTTCGCTCATAATTAGGCTCTATTTGCTTCTTGTGCTTCTCTAGTATTACTATATTGATTTTTCGAGAAAAGCGCTTAAATCAAAACATGTTTGTAAGTGATTGAAATATAGAATATCCAATAGGGCTTTTTAGCATAAAATAACTGGTTTTTATATTTTTTGTAGAGAATTGTGTATTCTTGATTTTTTTATTTGGTCTAAAAAGTCAACTGAGCTAATTGAATTGAATAATGCGAAAATAAAAAAAACGGTAATTGTTAAGCTAGCTACTTCAATAAGTTCACTCACTATATTTATTTCTTGGGTTAAAAAACTCTTAAACCTGAAATGATCAATTCATTTTTCTTATTTTTGAGGAAACCTTAAAACAAATTTTATGAAAAAGTATTCTATTATTCTCACTGCTGTATTTTTTGGCTTTCTGTTTTATAATTTTACATGCCTAAATGTACAAGATGGTAGTATCGTACCTGTTAAAGGAGAATTAAATATGCCTGCCGATGTTAAAGCTATTGTAGATAATTCTTGTTATGGATGCCATCACACGGATTCTAAAAATGAAAAAGGTAAGAAAAAACTTAATTTTGATAGTTTTGGTAGTGATTATTCTGCCATTAAAAGCAGTGGCAAATTAAAAGAAATAGCCAAGGTAACTATGGATGGTGATATGCCACCCTCAAAGTTTTTAGAACATTATCCTGAAAAAGCCCTAGATGATAATCAAAGAGCACTTATAAACGACTGGTTTCGTATAGAAGCAAAGAAGTATCAGGAAAAATAGAAAATACGCTTAGAAGCTTTGTTTGTGCTTGGAAATATACATTGTGCTTGTGTGAAGGATCTATAAGATGAAGGATCTAGTACTGCTTTTTTGGTCACTGAGTTTGTTGAAGTGAGCTCAAGAAATGCATTTTATGTCGTTATTTCAACTGGCTCAATGAACTAATAGTTGCCTTTAAACATCTATTTGAAAAATAAAAAAGCCACCTTACCAGGGTGGCTTTTGCATTAGGGATACTACGGCTAATAGTATCGGTTGTTATAGAATATTTCTTAAAGAGTTGGAAGATAGAAGCTAACCTCTATCTTCATGCTTTTAACTGTTCATTATCTTCTCAATTTCATTTAAAATCTTCTCCTTCGAAGCATCACACATCAGCTCCCCATTTATCTCAACAAAGGGCGGCGTCATGCTCTTTTCATTGCAACCCGGAAGGCTCACAGCCGCATCTATTTTTATACGGTCTTGCCATGGCTCTTGAATCTCTTCATTCAGGTTCATTAGTTCTGCTCCACCCATGATATAGGAATAAGTTCCTACACAAATTCTGATATGTATTTTCTCTTTCATAGTTTAGTTATTTGTGGAATATTTTAATATCTGACGCTTGGCCATACTTGGTTTGGCAATGGTATTACAACCATTTATACAGCCATTTTCACAAGCCATGATTTCATAAAAATTATATTCACCTTTGCCTAAAGCAAGAGCTTTTAATTCCTTAATATTCTCTTTAGAAAATCCAGATAGCTTGGTGTTATTTAAGTTTTTCTCGGACATTAAATAGTTTTTTACCATTTCTGTTACGCCGCCACTATAGGAGAATACTCGTGCTTCTAAATTTTCTTTTTTAGGGTTTATATTGATGTTGTGCATTTCTATTTCGGAGGCTGCTAACATAGAACCAAGCTCCTCAAAATTTAGGGTGTAATCAGCTACTTGAGTAGAGAAAACCTCATGCTTTTTGGCCATACAAGGACTGATGAAAACCATTTTTGCTTCTTTGTTTTCTTGCTTAACCTGCTCCGAAGTATAGTATAGTGGTGTCTTTGTTGTAGATAGTTTATCTTTCAATTTAGGGAGATGTTTTATCACTAATTCCTGATAGGATGGACAGCAAGAAGTCGTCATTTTCTTATCTGGATTTCCAAGAATTTCCTCCTCCAATTCTTGAGCTTCTTTTTGTGCAGTGATCACAGCACCTTCAGCAACTTCCACCACTTTATCGAAACCCAATTGAAGAATAGCCGCATGAACTTGTTCGGGTGTGGCGGCAAACTGTCCGTATAAAGCAGGAGCTACTAAAGCTATCATTTCCTCTTCAGATTTTAAGGCTTGATAGATATTTACAATATGTGATTTCTCCATTACTGCTCCGTATGGGCAAGCTTCGAAACATCTTCCACAGAAGACGCACAAGTCATGATTGATATTGGCAATACCATTCTTGTCTTTTGAAATAGCATCAACAGGGCATACTGCTTCGCAAGGAACTGGAGTGAAAATAATGGCATGAAATGGACAGTAATTCATACATAAACCGCAATTAACACAATCATCGGTATCAATTTGTGCTCTACCGGAAGAAAAGTTAATGGCATCCTTGGGACAATTGACTTGGCAAGGGCGGCCATCGCAGGATTGACACATATTGGTGACTACATAATTTCCAGGACTGCAAGAAAGGCAAGCCTCGTCAACTACTGTCAACCTCACATCACTGATACCTTGTTTTTCCTCCGCTATTTTTACATATTCCGATAAGGGAGTAAGTTCATCAGTTTCATCCTCAATACTGAATCCTAAACAAGCCATGAGTTTATATTTTAGAACTGCTCTATCCTTATGCACACAGCAGCGAATATGACTATTATTCCGGGGTTTCATTTCCAGAGGAATTCGGTCAATTAGTTCTCGAGAACCTCCATCTTGCAATTGACTGCAAAGACGAGTGAGAAGCTCCCTTCTAATAAACATGGCATTGTTTTTAATCATATATCTGGTTTTTAGCTTCTATAAATATTCGAGTATCACTCTTTTTAGAAATTTGGTCTCTAGCAAGTGAGCTATTCGTTTCATTACATTTCTTCTAATTTCTAACTCCACTGGTAGGGTAGGATCTTGATGTGCATTATTCACTTTGGTACCGACTATAATGTAGATTTCATCATTGTCAATAAACTGCTGTATGATTTGTCCAGCAGGTGTATCTTCAGGTTCCTCAAGTATACTGTTTGATTCTAAGAGTGTTGATATTCTTCCTAAAGTTAATATGCCTTCAGAAACTAAATCGATACCTTCAATCTTAGAAAGAGGTGGAAGTGTTGGTGTGGCTGAATCCATATCTACATCAATTTCTCTATTTAACTCTCTGGATATTATTTCAGCTGTGGTTCCTCCACATAGTATTTTTGTTCCTTCGAAATGGTCTACTTTTTCAGCCAGTAGTTTATCGTTTTCTCTGCTATAAGGCGGGCCGGTACATAGTAATAATTGACGGGCTTTGGTGAAATGAATCACCCCACAAGTCATATCATCTTGTGCTTTTTGAATATCATTACTGATGGCTTGAGCACAAAGCTTTTTACTTAAATCCCTAGCTGAGATATTTGGATGTTTCTGAGTATTGATTTTGAGAAAGGATTGTACCGAAGTCATCTCCCATCCAAAAGGCATATCTTTTCTGCCCATTCCCGATTGACTAATACCATCAGTCATATAAGCGATTCTATCATTTTTTTGTGCTTGGAAATTCCAAGAATAAAGATTTTGAGGATACTCCATTGTTGAAGAGAGCACTAATAAATCACGATTAGGTTTTATACATTCACCATCTCTAATGAGAAGCACGGGTGGATTGCCATATTCTATGATATGGGTTTCTCCATCGGAATCAATATCGATAATAGTAAAGGTAGAGAAGCCTATTTTGCGAAATGGGTCGACGGGTAAGGTTTTCATGATGGTCTCGGTAAAACGCTCCAATGGCTCGTTTAAGGACATAAAATTAACGATCATCCCTGCAGTGAGGGAAGCCAGCATGTTTGCTTTGATTCCGCTGCCCAATCCATCAGCTAAAACCACCAAAGTACGGTTTTCTTGTTTTAAGCGTCGGGAAAGGAACACATCTCCACAAACTACTTTCTTGTGTTTGCAAACCTGTTGGTATTCCACATCGATGAAAAGCTCACTGCTATACATTCTCCGAATCTTCGTAGGATTGAACAATGGTATTTAGCATGGTCTCTGTTTTTGCGGCATTTTCCCCCAACAAAAAGGCCACCTGTTGTACGGTAGATAAGTTTTCCAAAATCACTTCCTTGGTTCGCTTGATGACCTCCTCATTTCTGACTTCTGGAGATTGTAGGTTTCTCAAAATTCCGCAAATGATTTTATGTTTTTGGATGGTGAATATGGAAAGGTGATATAGCTTTCCTTCAATTCTTATGTCTTTGTCGAATTTCTCTAAATCCAGTTTTATGGCATTTTGAAAAAGTTTATAAGGTGGAAATACCGCTTTCAAATGCGCACCTTCTAAGCCTGGGATATCATTAAAAAGCTCACAAGTTTCTTCGCCTAACATTTCAGCAAACTGAAGATTGGATTCTATGATTTTGAGTTTATCGTCGCACATAACCACTGCATAAGGCATTTTCTGTAGCAATACAGAAGCTTTATTTTGCGCTACTTTTCGCATATAAGAAACACACATGCTGCTTTCCGCTTTTCCTTCTAAAAGTGCTTCAGCAAAATCGCGGCAGTTTTCATACCCACAGCCACTACAATTCAACTCGTCTTTGCTCGATAATTTTCCAATGGACTTTAATGATTCTAAAATATCCTCCCCCGAATGCTTTGGAATATTGACTTGGCTTTTCTCATAATCGAGACTAATTTCTATGGCATTTTTCAGCATTCTCTCCTGTGCAGATGTTTGCTGATGGGTTCTAATGATATTGGCTCTTTTTTTGGCAATAGAATTATTTTCAGAACAACCAGGGCCATTCACACAACCTCCATTGCAGGATAGTAATTCCAAAAAGCAGAGCTTATCAGTCTCGATACCTTCTAGGTTTTCCAAAACATCTTTCACGCTATTTCTACCAGAGAAAGACATGAAATCTAAATCTACCGTAGTAATTTGTGATTTTAGGCTATTAATCATTCCGCCATCCACAGGATAAAGAGAACCATCGGCTGCTTTATTTGGATAGAATAATTCTTCAGTTTCAGATTCCTCAAAATAGGCAGATTCTTTTTCAAGCCATTCAGATAATTCCTGAAAAGTGATGGAAACATCCACTAAACCCTCATGTTCTTCGGCTTCATTCTTTTTAGCAATGCAGGGGCCAATAAATACGATTTTAATGGGCTCGGTTTGCAAGCTGCGTAAATAGGCCGCATGAGCAAGCATGGGCGACATGATGGGTACGACTTTATCGATATGTTCGGGATAATATTTCTGAATAAGGCTGACTACAGTGGGGCAGCAAGACGAAATATGCAATCCTGTTTCTTGTTGATTCAAATATTGATTAACGGATTCGGAAACCATTTCGGCACCCAAAGCCACTTCAGACACTTCATGAAATCCGAGCTGTTTTAAGGCTGAGATAAAAGAGGAAGCCTTGTGCTCACTAAACTCAGAAACCCAAGCTGGAGCAATGGCTGCGATCACTTTCTGTCCGCTATTGAAAAGGTTTTTGGCAGCGGCTACATCGTTTCTAATCTTTTTGGCACCTGCCGGACAAATGGTGGTACAATACCCGCAGTTAATGCAAAGCTCCGTAATGATAGAAGCACTATGGTCTTCTATTTTGATGGCTTTAACGGGGCATCGTCTCACACATTTGTAGCAGTCCTGACAATTGTTTTTCTCAGTGTAAATAGATTGGAGAATCATGCTATTAAATTTTTGGTTATTTTTAGCTATTTCTCGGTATGGTAAGCTTGAGGCGAATGTTGTTTTTTGGGCTTGAAGGTAGCGTCTAGAATTTTGACGATGCTTGATTCGGTCACATTGAGGTGTTTTTGGTCACCGATGCTTAGAACTGGGCCATGGTTACAATCGTTGGAGCATAGTTTCCCTCTAAAATCGGTTTGATCGATTAGCTGGTTCATGGCTAAATAATCTTTTACTATTTCCAATGTTTTGGCGTTTCCACGGCTGTAGCAAGAGCTACCCAAACAAATTACAACTTTAATTTTCTCTTTCATCTATTCACTTTTACTTTAACTGTTAGATGGAATCACATGATGAAGAATAATTATTAGATAAAAAGTTTAATAATTATTTTAATCATGCTTATTTCATCTGATCGTATTTACAAGGTGTCAGAATAAAACCATTGACTTATCAAAAAGGCTTGCTACTCACCTGATAAAGAATAACAAGCTCATTTTGATTAGTACAAGGTATGAAATTCTATTGCTTATCCCTTTTCAATTGGCGTGCCATGGTTTGTAAAACAAAGGATATGAGGTTGGTATGTTGGATTGTGTAAAATGGAGGAAATTAGAGGTGTCATTATATGTGACAGTTAGGGGGTTTGGATTGTCCTGATATATTACAGTGTTTTGTTTTAGGACGGTGGTTTTAGTCATTTTGGATAGGAAAAAGAATTTTGAGGAGGGTTTTAATTGAGATTAGAACATAGGCTGGAAGAAATATTTAAGGATTCTAATTGTAGCTGGTATTTATAAGCTAGGCCACCCAGGGCCTCAATCCTTTCTTTATGCTCAAAGCTTTGATCCCATAGTTACAGCCAAAAAAAATCAATAAAACATGTCCCAAATATTTACCAAATTTGGGACATGTTTTACAAAAAAAAAAGCCTTTGGGAAGTCCCAAAGGCTTTTTTATAATCCGTTAAAGTAAATAGATTTCAATTCAGTAAATCTTAATGCTTATGGTCATGATCATGAGAATGCCCATGGTCGTGATTGTGTTCATCAAGAAGAGTAACTTTACCATCGGTGAGGCTATAATAAGCGCCAACAATTTTTACTTTTCCTTCTTTTTCTAGATTGCTAAGGATATGGCTGTTTTTTCTAATGTCGGCAATGGTTTGGCTCACGTTTTCTTTAATCACATGATCAAAATAGGCTTTGTCCTTATAGTTTCTTTCGCCTTCCACATTCTGGATGGCTGGTTCAATTTGAGCTAGTAAGTTATCCACATTGATACTTCCCACATCTACTTGTTTAATGGCAGATTTTACTGCTCCACAATTTTCATGGCCCATAACCATTAGCACTTTAGAACCAGCAACGGCAACACCATATTCCATACTTCCTAACAAATCTTTATCTTCAATATTTCCTGCCACACGAGCCACAAAAACATCGCCAACTCCTTGGTCAAAAATATACTCAACAGGAACTCTAGAATCTATACAAGCTAAAATTACAGCCTTAGGAAATTGCCCATTTGTGGTGGCTGAAATTTGAGCGTTTAAGTCACGGTTTTCCATATTCCCAGATACATAACGCTGATTGCCTTCTAATAAATCTTTTAAAGCGGCATCGGGAGTGAGTGCATCTTGCATTTGTTTAGTCATCACGGTTTTTACTTTGGTGGAAGTTAAAACGGGAGATTCTGTGTTAGAATCTGATTGTTGTTCAGACTGATTACAACTGATTACAAAAAGTGCTAAAAGGCTGATAAATAATAATGAGAATGATTTTTTCATTGTTTTGTGATTTGATTTTTGTGTTTTTATTTGACTGATATATAATTCTTAAGGATTATAAAATCTTAATACTTTACGAAAGTATCACTAAGTCATTAAATCACAAAACACTATATGGATTTTAACGCTGATTTAGCAATTTTTACTGCTTGTTGCTATAGAAATCTGGGCTGTGATAGTTAGCATTTGAGAATTGTAGTGGTCGGTATTTATACCCCACTTTCTAGGTCTTATATCACTTGTGTGAATATAATTCCCAAGGTTCTGAGGAAATAGCCTACCTTTACCACTGGTTTATACCATTTTTGATTTCAATCAGTCATTAGTCCATTTTGCTGCTTTTATAATTTCCTTTCTATACAGCAATTATTTCTTATTGAATTACGGATTGTCGAGCCGACATACATTTGTTACCTAACAAGATCAATAGAGAAATATTTATGAAAAAGCTAAGCTTAGGAGTTATTGGAACTTCAAAAAAAGAAGATGAAAAACGCGTACCTATTCATCCTGATCATTTAACACGAATCCCAGAAAAAATTAGAAAACAGTTAATATTTGAAAAGGGATATGGAGCCCCATTTGGTTTGGATGATGACTTTTTTATTGCCCAAACTGGTGGAGTGGCCTCTCGTCATGAATTATTAGCAAATATTGGTTCTGTTATTATAGCCAAGCCTGTTTTAACTGATTTAAAGGAAATACGTGAAGGTGGATTTATTTGGGGATACCCACATTGTGCTCAACAGGGTGATATTACGCAAACTGCCATTGATAGAAAACTAACCTTAATTGCCTTTGAAGACATGTTTGTTTGGTCGCCAAGCGGACAAGTGGGAAGACATACTTTTTATAAAAACAATGAAATGGCAGGTTATTGTGCTGTTATTCATGCCTTGCAATTAAAGGGTATCGATGGTCATTATGGAAATCAGCGCAAAGTCATTATTTTTAGTTTTGGTGCGGTGAGTAGGGGTGCTATTTATGCACTAAAAGCTCATGGTTTTAGAGATATTACCATTTGTATTCAGCGACCTGATTATGAAGTAAGAGAGGAAGTTTTAGATGTTCATTATGTCCGTATTCGTGAAGGTGTAGATGGGGAGGCTAGAATGGTAACAGTAGAGCATGATGGAACCGTAAAGCCTTTGTCTGATTTGATTAGTGAATCAGAAATTATAATTAATGGTACCTACCAAGATACTGATCATCCCATAGATTTTGTAACAGAAGCTGAAAAAGATTCTTTAAAGCCAGGATGTTTAATTATTGATGTGAGCTGTGATGAGGGGATGGGATTCTATTTTGCTATACCTACCACTTTTAAAAAGCCATTAATACATGTGGACAAGATTAGTTATTATGCTGTAGACCATACACCAAGTTATCTTTGGGAAAGCGCATCCAGATCAATATCCGCAGCTCTAATTGTATATTTAGAAACGATACTGAATGGCCATGATAGTTGGATGGATAATGATACCCTTCGAAGAGCCATTAACACAGATAAGGGTGTGATTAAAAAAGAATCTGTTTTAACTTTTCAGAATCGTGAGGCAGAGTATCCACATCATTTTAGAAAGAAGTAGATTCAGAAATATTATTTTTTGAATCCGAATAAAAACATGAAGATGTTATGGCTAGTCTAATAGAAAGGCTAGTTCTAACATCTTTGTTATTTTATAATTCGCGGAAATACTCTTAATCCATGGATCTCTTTTTGAATGATTTAAATTCAATTGATATAATACAACAAACTGAAAAACTATCCTTTTCGTTGGTCTTGTTATTTAACGTATCTTTGCAGCCGGATTACTAATCTTTTAGTATCAATCATTCACTATCATTTTTGTTGATGAGCTCTTACAGCCTTGATCATCACATTAGCAGACTTCATACTTATAGTTGAATTATCAGCAAACTAGTCCCAACATCAGAGTGCTAATACATAGTGCACTAGATGCTTCATGGCATTTAGTTTTTTCTGATGTCACCAATACATTTCTATATGCATAGTGATTCAGATCATGGTTATGCTCAAAAACGCATAACAACAGCATTGCTTCTTGCCGCTGGTACCGGTAGTCGCCTTTTCCCTTTAACACAAAACTCGCCTAAATGCCTTACCCTTGTCAACGAAAAATCGATTCTCGAAAGATTGATCAATAATCTTAAAAGCCAAGGATTTAAACGACTTGTCATCGTCACCGGTCATGAACAAGCATCTATCAAAGATTATCTTGGTGAAAAATCAGGAGACATTAGCATCGAATACGTTCACAGTCCCCTATATAAAACAACTAATAATATTTACTCGCTTTGGATGGCCCGCCATACTATTAAAGAGTCTTTTGTGCTTTTTGAAAGCGATTTGGTATTAAACACTACATTGTTGAATGATATGGTTTATCCGGATAGAATGGCTGTAGCACTTATGCAACCTTGGCTTAATGGAACAACAGTTTCTGTGAACAAGGCAAATATGGTGACTCAATTTCAAAAAGGAACAACAGATGTCTATTCTGATATCCGGTACAAAACAGTGAATATTTACAGTTTTTCATTGGCATCATGGCAAGCCATTATATTGAAATTGAATCAATATATTAGCGAAGGTAGTGTCAATTGTTATTATGAAGCTGTTTTTGCTGAGATGATTGAAAATAAAAGTTTGGCATTAGAATCGGTTTCTTTTGATCATAAACCATGGTATGAAATTGATACCATGAAAGATTTA
Organism: Lentimicrobium sp. L6; assembly: GCF_013166655.1. NCBI lineage: Bacteria > Pseudomonadati > Bacteroidota > Bacteroidia > Bacteroidales > Lentimicrobiaceae > Lentimicrobium > Lentimicrobium sp. L6. The sequence continues at coordinate 31,635 of NZ_JABKCA010000028.1, read as the reverse complement.
GCAAAAGCGGAATTATTATTCCCTAAGGATTTGAAAAAGCTTGTTATGCAAGAATTTGCAGTGGCATAGTTTATTAATTTATATACAGACAATAATTATTATACTAATACCATGGAAATCAAGTATAACACACCAGAAGAAAAATACGAATACATTGCAAAACAACATGGAGGATATTATCGCCACCATTTTACAGATCATGCTTACCTGTATAATTTATATTTCCCGCCCAAGCAGGTTTTTGATCATCTAAAGGATAATATTCACAATTTGGTTCTGAACTATCCCATGGCACAAAATGCTTTGGCTGAATTGATAGGGGAGCTTATTCATCAAGATGCGAATAAAATTATTGTAGGAAATGGGGCTGCCGAAATCATAAAGATACTTTCGGGTAGTTTAGCCAAAAAGTTAATTGTTCCGGTCCCATCTTTTAATGAATATGCAAATGCAGCACCAGAAGAACGAGTGGTGGAGTTTCCCCTTGAATTTCCATCTTTTCAGCTGGATGTAGACAAGTTTGCTGCCGAAGCCATTAAAGTTGGAGCCGATGTGGCGGTTGTCGTCACACCCAATAATCCTACGTCCTTGGTAGTGCCCAAACCCGATTTAATACGATTAGCTGAAAAGTTAAAAACCAGCAATTGTATGCTTATTATAGATGAATCGTTTCTTGATTTTACCGACAAGAAAGAGCAAATTAGTTTGGAACTTGACATCGACAAATATCCCAATATGGCTATTCTGAAAAGCATGAGCAAAGCCTATGGAATTTGTGGTTTAAGAATAGGATATATGCTAACAGCTAATCTCGAATTTGCCCAAGCAGTTCGCAATGGCATTCATATTTGGAATATTAATGGTTTTGCGGAAGAATTTTTGAGGATATTGCCACAATATAAACAAGAGTTTGAGGCCAGTTGTGAGGAGGTTAAAGTGGATCGAGATATTTTTTATAACGAGCTATGTTCCATTGAGGGCATGACTGTTTTTAAGCCCGATGCCAACTATATTTACTGTCGTTTGCCCGATGATGCTTTAAGTGGCCCTGAGGTTTGTAAACGTCTATTTATTAAGCATAATATTTATATAAAAGATAGTGCTGGAAAAACCCAACCCGATGGCGATCGATATATTCGGATTGCCAGTCGTACTCAAAAAGAAAACACTACTCTTATTCTTGGACTGAAGGAGGTGATGTATGGATAATAACAAACAATTAAGCGTATTCAGCTTTATTAAAGATATGCCAAACATTTGCTCTCTTTTGGGATTGTTGAGTGCGGTGATAGGAATCTATTTTGCCATTCAAGGAAATTTTGAGGCGGCAATAATAGGCGTTTTATGGGCGGTATTATTCGATTGGTTTGATGGTATTATCGCTCGAATATTAAAAGGAAGAACCAAAATACAAGGTGATTTTGGCGCTCAACTCGATTCCATGATCGATATCGTCAGCTTTGGTATTTTGCCGGCCATTATCCTTTTAAGCTATGGAGAATATAGTATCTGGTTTTTACCTGGAGCATTTGTCATTATAGCTGCTAGTGCTATCCGTTTGACTTATTTTAATGTTTATGGATTGATTGATACTAAAACATACAAAGGATTTCCTTTGGATAATAATGTGCTTATTTTGGCACTAGTATTTGTCTTCGAAAACTTTTTTGAGCCTTCTATTTTTGCCATTTTAATCTATGCCCTCCTGATGCTGTTTTCAGTACTTAATTTATCTTCTATCCCAACTCCAAAGTTTGGAGGAAAATGGGTTTATGCTTTGGTGGCTTATGTGATTATTCTAACAGGTGTTTTTGGATGGTTATTATGGGTTTAAATATAATTGGATAGGATACTACTTTAAAAAACCATTATAAATCAGCAAGAAACTCAAACACCTTCACACGAGCCTGATTTTTGGCTAAATTATCACCCTCCATGGTTCCACCAAAATCAAATTCATAGTCTTTTCCATTGATATTCATTTGGCCTTTTCTTATGGATACATCTGATTCCGAATCTGGGTTTCTAGAAATGAGATGACCAGCATTTTCGTATTGAATATTTTCAAAAGCAAATTTAAAATCATGGCCTTTGATTCTCTTTTCTATACTATCTGCCATTTGAGCAGCCGGCCAAACGCCATCCTCTTTGCCTGAAAAGAGTAGGATAGGACCCTTAATATTTTCAACTTTAATGGAAGCCAATTTAATGTGCTCATATTTTTCCAAACCCGATTTCCAATAAGCCAAAGTATTGATTTGAGAGGATGCATTTGGAATGATTTTTTCCATAGGGATATAAGGAATGTCTTCGTCTTTATAGGTCCAAGAGGCTTTAATGTGATCTGAGTTATAGGGAAGAACTCTATTTGCCCAAGAAACGGAACTTGGGGCATAAGCAATGACTCCGCTAATTTTATTTGGAAGTACAGAGGCCAATACCAAAGCTAATTCCGCATTTCTTGAGGCGCCCATCACTAGGATTTTCTGGGCATCAACTTCAGCTTGTTTGCCTAACTAATCTATAGCTTTCTCAAAATACTCTAGGGGAATTTCTTCAGGAAGATCCGGCAATCCTTCCAATCTGGTATAGGGCAAGGATAAACCTACATAACCTTTGTTTGCAAATTGTTCACCCCAATAGTTACCCCATTGTCCGCCACCAATCAAGATAATAGCAGTTTTGTTTTGAGTCTCGCTTCTTGCAAAATATTTGGCTTGAAATCCATCTTCATGAATAAAACTAGTTTTAAATCCATCGAACAGAAAATGATCGATTATGAGATAAGTAACTATTAATAATAGAATGGATATAATGGTGATGATAACTTGTTTCATGATTATAATATAATTTAAAAAAAGAGCTTAAAGATATACCTAATCATTCGAATAGGAAAAATGGTGTTTATTCAAAGCATATTTTAATATCTGTTCATGAAATATTATATTTGCAGTGATGTAGTGAATGATATCACTAATACTCTTAACATCAGACAAATAATTGTTTGTCTAACCTAAGTAAACTAAGAAACTAAAGAAAACTATATATTAATACTAAAACAACAAATGATGTTTAAAAAACTAAAAATCACCCTCCCCATTTTTATTTTGGCTTTAATGCTGATATCATGTGGAGAAAAAGAGAAAGCTGTGGAAGCGATTAAACCCATTGAAAAAGTGAAGTATAGTCCAGAAGTTTCAGAGGAGCTTGCCCTTGAGCGTGCTGAGTCTATTGTGAAGAAAATGAATCTGGATGAAAAGCTAGATTTAATAAAAGGACATAAGGGCTTTTTCATTAAAGGATATGAAAAATATGGTTTACCTGATGTATACTTGAGTGACGCTACTCAAGGTGTAAATATTAGAGAAAGCTGGTTGGGTGATGATATTAGCGATTATGCTTTAGAAAAATCAGTGTCTTTTCCCAATGCTTTGGAATTGGCTGCTACTTGGAATCCTGAAATAGCTTACGATTATGCCCACAGTATTGGCGAAGAATGTAGAGCAGCTGGAATTGGTATTTTATTAGGTCCTGGGATGAATATTTATCGCAACTCTCAATGCGGAAGAAACTTTGAATATATGGGAGAAGATCCTTATTTGGCTGCTAGAATCGTAGAGCAATATGTGGTTGGTGTTCAGAATACTGGAGTTATTTCTACTATGAAACATTTTGTGGCCAATAATACCGATTATAAACGTCGTGCTTCCAACACAGTGGTTTCTGAAAGAGCTTTACACGAAATATATACGCCTGCTTTTAAAAGTGGTGTGGATGCTGGTGCCTTGGCTGTGATGACCTCATATAATCAAATTAATGGGGAATGGGCCGGACAAAGCGATTATGTGATTAACTATCTATTACGTCAACAACTGGGTTTTGAAAACTTGGTGATGACCGATTGGTGGAGTGTTACAGATGCTGAGAAGTTGGTTAAATCGGGACAAGATTTGGAAATGCCTGGAGGAGAGACCATGACCGAACTTAAGAGTTTAGTGGAAAGTGGTAAAGTAGAAGAGAAATATATTGATGGCATGTGTATCAATATTATTAAAACCCTTGCCAAAGTTGGATATCTTGATCGTCCTATGAAAGATGAGTCTTATTTAGAGAAATTTGCTGAACATGAGCAGGTAGCTTTAAAAACAGCCCGTGAAGGGATTGTTTTATTGAGAAACGAGAATAATATTTTACCCATTGCTAAAGGCAGCGAGAAAAACATCCTGATTACTGGAATGTTTGTGAAAAGAAATATTTACGGAGGAGGTTCTGGTGAAGTAGATGGTTATGATATAGTTAGTATGTTAGATGCCTTAGAGGAGGTTTACCCGAATATTCAGTATAAAGAATATGCAACAGAGCAAGAAATGAAACAAGCCGATGTGCTAATGGTGAACACAGTGACTTGGGACTACGAGGGTAGTGATAGACCATTTGCTATTTCTGAGAAGCAGGAAGCACTCGTTCAACTAGCGGCAAAAGCCAACCCAAATACTATTGTGATAGTAAGTTCCGGAGGTGGTATTCGTATGACCGACTGGAATGATATTGATGCCATCCTCTATAATTGGTATCCTGGTCAGATCGGGAATATAGCTTTGGCAGAAGTACTTACAGGACAAACCAATCCAAGTGGAAAACTCCCCATGACCATAGAAAAAGAATTTAAAGATTCTCCAGCTTTTGGCTATAGACCAGCCGATGCTAAATTCCTTTGTGAGCATCCTAGTTATTTTGATATGGATGCGCCAAAGTCAGTTATAGACCGTTGGAGTTTTGATACCTCTATTCAACAAGCTCCTGACCAGCTTTACGATGTAAATTATGAAGAAGGAGTTTTGGTGGGTTATAGATGGTATGATACTAAAAACATAGAGCCTTTATTCCCATTCGGATTTGGCTTGTCTTATACGAGTTTTACCATCAGCGATGCTCAATTATCCTCCTCAAAGATAACAAAGGAGGAGGCTATAAAAATATCAGTAAAGGTGAGCAATACAGGAACTCAAGCAGGAGCCACCGTAGCCCAGCTTTATGTAAGCGAAAAGAAGCCTACGGACATTCGCCCCATCAAAGAGCTTAAAGCTTTTAAAAAGGTCATGCTGGCCGCTGGTGAAAGCAAAGTAATAGATTTATACCTAGACAAAGATGCTTTTGCTTTCTGGAATAGCGAAACCAAGGCATGGACGGTTAATCCTGGTATGTTTGAGATTTTGATAGGTCAATCTTCTAGAGATATAAACGAAGTATTGAGCCTTGAGGTGAAATAGTTTTATTGAAGAGTTTTGTTTTGAAACCGGCCTTTTATGGGGTCGGTTTTTTTTGTGGATGTAGCTAAGTGGTATGAATTGGGGTCGTGCTGGTTTTTAAGCTTCAAATATATCACATCACCCTGCATTGAGATTGTTTTTATTGTGTTTAGTTGTTTTTTTCAATCCATCCTTGAATCAACTCATATTCTTTAATCTCATGTTTTGGATAATTACCACTATGAGACCAAATCTCAAGATAATCAATTATTCCACCCTTAATAAATAAAATTGCTTCTGCATCTAATTCAAGTTCTTGAGATTTTATTATTAATCCATATAATACCTTCTTATCAACCCCCTTGAATGTTTCAATTCCCTTTTGTTTTTCAAAGTGCACAAAAAGTCCTGTCCACGTATATTTATAATCCTTAATTTTCAAATAGTCTAATTGAGAGTTGAGCAAATCTTGGTCGTTTTCAGTCTCAATAATTTTTTCAAGAATGTCTTTAATATATTTAGAATCAATCATTTTATAGGTTTATTCAAATGGTGTTTTAATATTTCTTTTTGATATTATTATTCTAAAATTCATTTGTGCTATCTTGTATTTAATCCGACATAAACTATATGCGTTATTAGGCTACGTTTGTTTTTATTAATCATAATGACCAACCCATATAATTTTGTATTGTCCCTGCTTAATGCGTTTAAATTTGATTACCAATGGTGTTCCAGTCATACAAAACGTATATCCTCCATATTCTCTATCAGATGGAAATGAAATTGGAATTCTGTTGTTCCTTACGTTGCAATACCTGTTTGTTGATGATATTAATTTTCCACTTATATCGGAAGATGAGTCAATAGAATTAATAGGATAGGTATAATAATCCCAAATACTAAGTTCGTTGATAGAATCCGATTTTTCTAATTCACCCCAAAAGGATTTTTCTGTAGTGTCCGTTTTTGCAATGAAGGCCCCTATAATTTTATTAATTTCATCTGAAAACCTGTATTCAATTGGCTTACCGTAATCTGGAATCTGTGGATAAGATTTTGTGATTTTTGGAATTTGATATTCCTGCGCAGTAGTGCTTTGATTATTTATAAACAGGATTCCTAGTGTTAATACTATTGTAATTTGCAATTTCATTTTTAATTTATTTTTGAAAATAAGCATTCCCATTCAAATGGTGTTTTATTTTTCCTGCTGAATAATTATGGTTCTGTTTACAATCGGCAGTATTGTCATTTAACCTTTGGAACTAACTTCCTTTTTTTAATTAAAAATGTATCAGGTTCAACCCATGCATCAGTATAAGGTAAGATTCTTATATATATTGAATCCTGAATCATTTTATCACAGATATCTCTAAATTGACTATCAAGTTCTAGACATTCTTTTTCAATAGAAATACTATCATTTATAGATAATTTTGTTTGATAGGTTATTAAAGGGTAAACTTTTTTATTTGTAAATACTGGACAATAATCTTTGAGTTCTGGTTTTGAGTCTATGTTTACAAAAACCTTATTAAGCCTTAAGTTCCTATTAATTTTTTTGTTGATTCTTTTCATTTTACCAAGCACCTCTGGTTCATTTTCAAAACACCATAAATCTTGCGCTGGTTTAAGTAACCAATCAACCATTCTCATGCAATACGTGGCCATTATATAATCATTCGTTGATAGGCATTTTTCAGCTTCAACCAACCAGTCAAGAGCATCTTTATCATCTATTCTGTACAAGCCATATGTGATGTAATCAACCTTCCAACCATTATTATATTTTCCATATAAAGTTACCAAAGAGTATTGTACATCATCATCACCCAATAGTGCTGTAGTTACTGCTGTTTCTTTATTTCTAGTTATAAAATTAATGAGAAATGGGTTGAAATCTTCATCTTCAAAAAGTACTTCAACCTTGGTGTTTTTGAATAAGCTTTTTTGATAAAAAATATCTTGACTAAAATATGGATATTCAAACAAGCCATATTTTAAACCATAAAAAAGACTGTCATAGTTCGAACCAAGTAAATTTGCTGCTATAGAATCATTAAATAAGTCTAAAGTTTTATCATAATCACTTTTCATCATAGATGTGCAAAAATCAGATTGTAACTTCCAAATCTTCTTGCTTAATTCATCTGGAATTTCATAGTTTTTCTTTTTAACAACTGGTTTACAGTTTACAAGCATTATACTGATGAGTATAATAGTCAGTATTTGTTGTATACGAGATTTTTTATCCATAATTAATTCAAAAATGCAACTTTCTGTTCTTTAATATTCCAAATTGGCTTTGATTGAACATTGGTAAAAATAATCAAATAAATATATCTTCAAAATGAAAAGGTTTGGATTCATCTGTTAGCCACTATTGTACTAAGAAAAAGCCGCCTTTATTCCACAAACTCCAACATTGCAATTTGCATATTCCCTTTAGTGGATTTGTTTTCTAATTGAACCGCTACTCGTTCTGTTTTTTGATTTTTAGTACCATAATGAGTCGTTAGTTCAGCATAAACAGTAACGGGACCTGTGATGGTTTGTCTTGATTCACTAAAGTAATTTACATACACGGTATAAAAACCGCGTTTTGCTTCTTTTAAGCTAAACTCTTCTGGTCCATATCCTCGAGTAAAATCTCTAGAAATTCTTCCTCCTAGTGCAGTTAATGGATGACTATAGAAACATTTTTCACCATTAGGATCTACTACCCACAAATCTATATCATTATCATTACTGCTCCAGTCTATAGTGATGCGAATATCAAAAGGCATATCTTTTATATAGTCTTTATTCACTTTTGATAATTTCAATTCTTCTTCATGCAAAGATATAAGTGCATTCATTTCATTAAATACAACTTCTTTTATGTCATCAAAACGCTCCCACTTATTATCTAAAACAAATAAATACATCTCCAATGCGTTTTGATATTCTTTATTGCGCTCAAAGGCTATTGCCAAATCTCTAAAAGACTGAGGCTCTTCAGGACGTAAATCTCGGATTTCTTTATAAATGTCAATGGCCATTTCGTATTCCTCTTCGTCCAATAAACGTCTTGCAACTACTTTTAATAGTTCAGGATTTTCCAAATCTAATTCTATGATATTGGAAAGAATTCTAAGTGCCTCTTGATGCTTTTCTTTAGCAAAGAACAAGTCTGCTACCTGAATATAAAAGGAAGGTCTGTTTTTGTTTTCTTCTTTAAGCTGCTCATAAAGCATTAATATATCATCATCATTGGCTTTTCTTAGCTCTTTCATATAGGGAGCATCTGGCATCCAAGCCAAAACTTTTATAGATGACTTTGTTTCACTTCCTGTTACTTTCACACCATCAATATGTTCTACTGTTTCGCCTGAACGAGAACCTCTAACACTGCCGCCTTCTATATCTTCTGAAATAGCAGTTCGTACAGTCGCTCCTGAGCTAGTAACATCTCGGGAAATTAGTGGTAGCTCATATGCTATAACTTCTGCTTCTTCTAATATAAGAGAAGAAGGCCATAACCTGATTTGAATAGGATAGCCATCAGAAATTGTTATAGTGCTGGGTTCATAGCCAACTGATGACACAGTTAAAGTTAGAGAATCTAATACAGGAAGGGACTCTATGCTGAAATTCCCATTAAAATCTGAAGAAGTGCCTGCAATTTGTGTTTCATTGTCTATTATAGCCACATTTGCAAAGGGAACAGGTTCGCCAGTATCGAAATCAATAAGACGTCCTTGAATTCTTCTATTTTCACCAAATTCAATAATGCTATCGTAATAATTATTTCCGGTCTTTATTTTATAGGATTGGTCATAATTGCTAAAAAGAGTATTGATTCGTTGAATATTTTTCTTCTCTATGTCTTTTTTTGAGGCTTGTTTAGGCTTGTTTTTATTTTTAATGGCAATAAGCTTATCATAGTCTTTTTTCAATTCTGCAGGTGGAATAATATCATACCTTACATAATCTTCTACTCTATCAAGGACCAGCATTGACGTATTTCGAGTGATGATGTTATACTTCTGGCTGAGTTCAATAATTCTTTCCTTGTTCTTTTCATAATTTGCATCTAGATAGGCCAACTTTTTGCCGGCCCAAATGCGAGAGACCATTTGTGATTCTCCATTTTTTCTAATTAAAAAAGTCTTTGATTGATTCACTCCTGTTTTATTACCAAAATTCACCTTTAGGGTAGCTTCTTTATGGGTTAAAATACCTGTAATCTCAAATTTAGAATTTATAGATTCTGCTAGTTTGGGATAAACCTCTTTAATATGATTGGAATTGTATTCGCTAGAAAGAAACTTTTCTTCATCTTGTTGAATCAACTCTAATGCCCTGGGGATTGAAGTAGTCGTGAGGTCAATAAATTCTCCATTTGTTTTGGCACAAGAGGATTTCAATAAACCATAATCGCTGCCAGCAGTAGAGCTAATAGCATAAATGGGTTTCGTAGCTTGTATTATTGCTTTTCCAATAGTATTGACCCCATCAGAAAATAATAATATGAGGTCTTTATCATCTGAAAAATTGAGGTTCTGTAAACATGTCGCTCCATCATTTTTTAAAGAATGAATATGACTAATAATATCTGTGGCATTTGAAGCTAAAAAAGATTTTCCTTCTGATTCATAAAGATTAAAATGATAAATTGATACTTTTACCTCAGAATTCAAGCTATTCATGTATTCTCCCAAAAATTTTAATTCCTTTTCTGTATTTCGCTTTGAAGCTGAAAAGGAGTTATCCCAATAAATGGCAATACTTTCAGGTTCTTTCACCGTCACTTTTTCTAATGGATTGGGTGGGAAATTGAGGTAGAAATAGGTTTCTCCCTCAAAATCGCAGGTGAAAAGCTGAAAAGAATCTGTTGAATATCGAGGAATAGTAAATCTAATATCTTCTGTAGGTTTGAAATTCTTTTCCTTTAGATTTAGCACATAGGAATTTTCTTTACTATCGAAATTAATATTCTGAAAATCACTCTTGATGTCTATCTCATCAGAATTGCTTTTAAGCACTTTTACTTTCAATGAAAAATCGTCAATTTGATTCAGCTCTCCAAAAGGTAGTGAATAGTTTAGGTTTTCTTTATCACCATTTAAAGTTTCACTAAGCGCAAGAACTAGTCTTTTGGTTCCTTTAGCAGGAATGGGATAAATCTTGGTTTTAAAATTATTTCCTTTGGTTTTATTAATGATTCCAGGGTCAATATTTTTGCGGACTATAGCTTCAAAAGCTTGTCGAGCTTTTACTTTTTCAACAATGACACCTTCGCGTAGTTTTCCATTGATTTCTAAAGCATAACGATATATTTCTTGCCCATTTTTCAGAGGCATGGCTAATTCTCCTTCAAGAATGGTGGGGTATGGGTTATAAAAAACCATATCATAAGTTGTGGTAGCAATATTACCCACCACTTCAATCTGAATATCTAGCTTAGAGATTTCTAGTTGTACATTCTTATCTCCTTTATAAACACCTAAACTTGGAATTTGGGCAAAACAAGTTGAACTTAGTAAAACGAGTAGAAATAGTTTTAATGCCTTCATGTTTTTTCTATTTACCTGATGAAATTGAATATCTGAACATCATTTTAATAATAAAAATGATGCCAAAGTATGTGCTTGATCATATGCTTGGTAAAAATAGCTCAAAATTATATATTCTCAAAAGGATTAGATAGGAAATTAAATAGACTTAAGGTGTTATATTTAAACAAAGAAGAACAAATAAATAAAGCAAGTTTCTAATTGGGTCTTGTTTTTAAAGACATAGCATTTTACTTAAGGATTTCATATTTAAATTCTGCAGGCTCTTTGGTTTTGGAGTCTTCTAGATTGCTGATAATAAAAATAATGCTTATGATAAGCAAAATGCTAATAAAAGCATTACGAATTGATTTACTATTCGCTTCAAAAGGACTAGAAACTTCATCGGATAGCTTTCCTTTAAATCCTTTGAAAGACCAAACAATAAATGCTCCAATAATTTCTAATATAAAGTTTGCGAAAGATGGTCTCATTTTATTAAAACGGTGGGCTTATTTACTTTTGCTACGTCTCACTATTTTTACAATACGACTATATATGATTTCCGATAAATTCCAATCATATCCATTAAAGTCTGTGGTATTAATAAACTGAATAATGACGGTATCAATATCTTTATGATATTCTGCCAGGCTTTGATATCCAGGAACTAGGCCTCCGTGCTCGTATACGTAAATAGAGGAATATATTTCTTGTTCACCCTCTTCAAATACTGAACCATCGTTTAATGCACGCAAGAAAATTCCTACATCCTCTGCTGTGGCTATCATTCCGACCTCCTCAGTCTTGAAATCTTCATCATAGCCTGCATAATAGCCACTCATCACATCATCTAAATCCACTTCATCAAGAGAGCCGTAGGTATGGCTTAGGCCAAGAGGTTCTAATATTTCTTCCCTAAAATATTGTTGACGACTATAGCCTACCACTTTCTCTATGATTCTTGAAAGTAATAAATAATTGGTATTTGAATAGCCATAAGCTTTATCTGGTTCAAAGTTGGCTGGTAAGTCAAGCGCATATTCGAGCGCATCTTTTTTGAGGTCCGATCGGTCTTGCCAAAAGTCTGGATTATCTGTAAAATTAGGAATACCGCTCCTATGTTGCACCATTAATCGCAAGGTGATTTCATCTATATTTTCAATTCTTCCTTTAAGCTCGGGAAAGTAATCAGAGACTGGTTTATCTAATGACAAACGCTTATCATGGGCTAATTTACTAATAGCAACCGCCACATATAATTTACTGATACTGGCAATTTTGAATAAAGCTTTTGGCTTGGCAGGAATTTTCTGATCTCGATCGTGCCAGCCGGCCGTATAGAATGCTGGAGCTTTACCTCCTTCGTCCACATAAACTATCATTCCATCAAATCCATGTTCTATAGCTTCGTCGGCTTGTTCTTGAACCGAATTGGGTAAGGGTAAAATCCAAGCCCATACCAAAATCCATGGTACATAAAACAAGGATATTATGGTGCTACCTAGTAATACTATTCTGATAATTAGAGTCTTTTTTTTCTTTGTCATGCTATTTTAGGAAGATGTTTTTTGAGTTCATGTAAAAGTATAGCTTGCTTATAATTTTAATCAAAAAATTATATTTTAATCAAAAATATGGCAAATAATTTAAAAGGGGAAACCTTAACAGAATTCTTGGCAAAACAGAAGAAGGTTTCAGATTAAAATCCGATATAAACATTCAAAAGTAAAGTAAAAGGAGTGCTTTGAGAGTATACTAGTTCTTCTTCGGAGAGACGAATGAGATTGCTGTATTTGATATTATTATAATCTAAAATATTCAGAGCAGATATTCCGAATTGGCAATAAATGGTATTGATATTTAGTTTGTACATCAAGGAGGCATCCCATCGATTATAGGGGATAAGTTCTGAAGAGCTGGTACTTCTTGAAAACTCCAATCCCGAGCCATATACATAGTTGGTGGAGATATAGAAAGGTGAAAAATTGAGGATGGCGGCGCCTTTTAGCTCATGTCTTTGATGGTGTGGTGCCAGCTCAAACTCATCTAACTTGCTATTCTCGAAACGCTCCATGGTCTGGCTTAAAGTATAAGCTCCCCAAATTTCATGTTGGCCTATTTTTGCTTTTAAATAGAAGTCGATTCCTTTTATTTTGGCCTCCCCAGAGCTTCTACTGATTTCTTTATCGCGAAGAATGATGCTATAGTTAAAAATATGATCAATACTTTTATAAAAGGCTTCCACACTGAAATTGAAGATGTCATAATCGTAGCTCAAGCCCAATACATAATGATGTGCTGAGGTGGCCTCTTGCTTGTCGAGCTTAAGGATTTCCCAAAAATTAAACAGAACTTCCTTTTCATTATAAATGGTGCTTTTATATAGGAATTGCACATATTTTCCGTAGGCTGCATTTACTTTTAGGCCTTCTATAACAGAATAAGTCATATTAAACCTAGGCTGCACGTAAACTTCATTTACTTCAGGAACATAATCCGTTCTTAATCCGGCTTCAAGATAAAAATGTTTTGATATGGCAATATGATCTTTTAATACCAAACTGAATCGATTGCTCTCGTTTTCAAGTTCTTTAATGGTACTTAAGTTGATTTCATTTTCATAGGAATTGGTATTTCTGACAAATTCTGCGGTGGCACTAATGAAATTCTTTTCTCCCAATACAAACTGATGGGAATGATTGATTTTAATCTCAGATATTTGATTGCTAGTAATAGAATTGATTTCGAAACTTTCTTGGCCATTGCCATTAATATTAGTATTTACAAACCTTCTATTGATATCGATATTATACTTTAGATGGCTATAGGAGATGACAGAGGTGGAGCTATTTTTGTTTTTATAGAATTTATTATACTCAGTAGAAAATCCACTTTGAGTTTTGTCTTTATCGCTTTTTGCACTAAAAACGCCAGAGTTTCCTCTAACTTGAGAGTAAGAATAATATTCATTATCTTCACTAGTGATCACATTCATTTTAAAATGATCTTTATCGTTGATATGCCCTGTGAATTTTACATTAAAATCTCTAAAAGAGGTCTCCGGAATCACATATTCTTTCCCATCTTTAATACTTTGATTAGAGCTGTTATCCTCCAATATATTATAGAAAGTTTGTCGGTAGGCGGTTTGGAAAGAAAATCGACCAGCAATGGGGATGTTCAGGTATCCGCTTACAGCTTGATTACTGATATTGGCATTTCCATGAAAATCGCTATAGTCTCCACTTTTCCCTGTAATATCCACCAAACCACCCACACCGTTTCCATAGTCTGTATTAAAAGCTCCTTTTGTCACATTGATCTCTTGTATCATGAGCGGATGAACAATACTTTGATTCTCGTCGAAACTACTCATGCTAAACAACCTGATGTGATCGTATTCCATAATGTTTTGCCCAGGCCAAGAACCCCAAATGGTATAATCGTTGGTTTGTTCTCCTGAGGCCATAATCCCGGGTTGTAAGCGTAGCATATTATAAATGCCATTATCCATATTACCCGGTAAATACCTACTGGTTTTTTGATTGAGTTTTATGGAAGCAGCACGCTGCCCTGTAATCATATCGAAAATGGAACTTTCCGACTTTACCTCTACTTCATCTAAATAGAAATCGGCTGATTTTAATTTAATTTGATAAGATTGAGAAGGAGTGAGGAGGGTATCTTTGGTATAATATCCTAAATATTGAATCTGAACCTTCTCGACACTATCGGTAGAACGAAAAGTAAAATAGCCACTTGAGTTGGTGCTCAGAAAGCCATTCTTATATTTAATCAATGCCGAAGGAAGGCTTTCACCAGCCGTGGCATCTGCAATAAAACCGTAGTAAAAATGGTAGTTAGGCTTGTCTTTCTTTTTCTTCTTTTGGGGAATGATAATAAAAATGGAACCTTGCTTTTTATAATCTAAATCGAAGCCACTAAGTAAATCAATGATGGCCTCCTCCGGATTTTTATAAATTGCATTTTTACTCAGCACACATCCCTCTATATCTTCAGCATTAAAACTAAATTCCACTTGGTATTGGCTTCTCATTTGATAAAAAACGGCAGATAAATCCTGGTTTTCTACCTGAATGCTGATACTTTGAGTATAGCCTAAGGTAGACAATAGAATTAGTAAGAGTATGGAGAAAAGTCGTTTTATCAAATTGCTCTATTATATTTTAAATTTAAAACCTGCATAGCATTACAGGGCATTTAGTTTCTGAATACTTTATAATATCCATTTGCTGTTTCTTCAAAGTTAAGCTGGAATTGAATACAAATCAAGTCTAATGCCAAATCAGGATGCTGTGGTCGCTCAAAATAGGCTCCATATTTCAGTGCAGATAAGTCCTCGCTATAATCTATATGGATATTATACTGTCGTTCTAATTCTTGAAAAACTTTCGTTAGAGGCTCATTGGTGAAACTAAATTTATGATCAATCCAGGAGGTATAATCCCGGGCATTCATTTGTTTTTTCATACCAGACTTGGCCAAATTATCAATAAGAGCTAGTTCGCCAGCTATGATTCTATAATGGATATCATATTTATTACTCGCCACTTCTACTTTTCCACTTTTACAATAGACCTGATATTCAGAATCGCGGGCAAATATATTAAAGCTGGTACCCAATACAGTGGTTTTACCCTCCTCCGAAATCACGGTAAAGCTTTCTCCTTTTTCGACTTCAAAAAAGGCTTCTCCAGAGAGTTCTACTTCTCTTTCCATATTCCACCAATAGGGTTTATAATGGATTGAAGAAGCAGCATTTAATTGCACCATGGAACCATCTGGAAGTTCATGAGAAATGTGTTGGCCTTTGCTGGCTATAATATCAATGGAATAGAGTTTCAAAAACATGGTCATCCCCACTAAAATAGCTATAGATGCTGCAATGCCATAGGATTTCCATCCCAATTTAATGGTTTTACTTTCTTTTTTCAGGATGGTTTTCTCATCAATTTTTGCCCACAAGGCATCATCACTGGTAGCAAAATCGTTTTCCAGATTTTTAAAAGAGTCTATATTTTTATCATATTCAATCATTTTGTTTTCTTTTAACTATTTGCTGTTAGTCTTTGGCTCCTGCAGCTTCTTTAATGCCTTAGTCATTCTCTTCTCTACTGCCTTCACACTAATTTCTAAACAATCCGCTATATCTTTATAAATCAATCCTTCCATTTTGTTCATTAAAAACACGGTACGTTCTTTTTCTGTGAGAGATTGAAGCGCTAATTCGCATTTCTTTCGATAATTTTCAGCATTTTCATCAGGAGAAGAAGAGTCTTTTAATTTGAATTTAAAATGGGCAATATAGTCAGCTTCTAATTTCGTTTTCCTCATATAATCCAGAAATAAACCGCCTGCTATTTTATAGAGAAGTGCCTTGATTTTATCAGGCTGGTATTGAAAATCTCCTTCCCATAGCTTTACGAAAGTGTCCTGTGTTAAATCATTAGCCATTTCTTCCTCACCTGATCGGTAGTAAAGATATGCTCTAATGCTTCTTCCATATATACTATATATATTTCTGAATTCTTCTTTATTCAATAGAGAATGATTTTTTTGATGTAATGTTAAACAAGGAAGGAGATATTGAAAACCAGATGCTATTATATCCATCCGGTTTTCAATATTCTTTTCAAGATAACATCTTTATGGGTTTAGCTTAAATTAGTTACCATGACCATTACCATGTGGATGACAGGCGCGGCGTATTTCCACCATTTCTTCCTGATTATTAATAGTAAGAACTGTTTCGTCTTCCATGGTGATTTCTACCGGAAAAACCAATACTGGTTTTTCTTCTACACCTGGGTTTTCAGTATACCACGCTTTAAGTTGGGCCCAGTCTTCTTCGGTTTCAATGATAATAATAGAAGCATCGGGCATGGTGAAACTAATTGGGAGGTTGAAAGTGAAACATTTGGCACCATATCCTTGTTTGCAATCTTTTTTAGCTTGACGCATTTCTTCTTCTGTATTGAGTGTTAAGGTAGTTCCATCCTCATAAACTATATCTACAGGAAAAACCAAATTAGCTCTTTCTTCAAATTCAGGATTATTGATATGCCATTCCTTAATAAGTGACCAATCCTCTTCCGTTTCTATAGTAATTGTGCTATTGTCTGGCATTAAGTAGTTCACAGGAAGTATGAGTTCAAAGCATTTTCTACTGTGAGCCTCTTTACAATCGATTCTAGCTTCTCTAAGCTCTTCAGCAGTATTAATAGTAATGCTAGTTTCATCTTCATAAACAATATCTACAGGGAAGTTTAAAGTAGGCTTTTCATCATAAGAAGGGTTGGCTGTACACCATTCTCTTAATAAATACCAATCGTCTTTACTTTCTATGATAAGCTCAGAACCATCGGGCATGGTATAAGTTAAAGGAAATACAAAGCTGAAACATTTTGGACGGTAATTCCCATCGTTATGATTTTTGAAGAGTTTCCAAACATCTACTACTTTTGACTGTGTAAGTCCTTCTTCATCAAGCCAAGTTACAGTGGCTACTCCATCGCATTCCCCGTTGCCGAAATCCACTGAAAACACCATTTCACCTTGATAGTAATATTCTACAATTCCTGAAACAGGTTGTTTTTTACAAGTCTCGCCTCTTATTATTTCTTCGATAATCACTCTTTCATAATCGCCTTTATCACCAGTTCCTATCACTTGAACATCCGGCTCTAAGCTTTTCAATGATAATTCACTTTCGCTTAAAGAGCTATCTTTTGCTGTAGCGTCCTCCTCTTTATTGCAAGAAGTAAATGTGAATGTCATCACCAAAGACAAAGCCACTAATAATCCAAATACCTTTTTCATGTTTTATAGTTTTTGTTTAAAAATAATTTTCTTTTCACTTAATAAACCGATTGAGTTTTTAGAAAACCCTACTTCAGTGAAAAAAAATAATTAATCACCGCCTTTAAAAGCCATTTTGTGCGAATTCCCTAGGCTTCTTGTTACTATGGTATTGTTTTTTGAATCTGAGTATTCAAAGATAAAGGAATTCAGGGCAAACTCACCATTACTTTCACAATTTATCATTGACATCTATTTTAAAAAAGAGAAAATCTAAACCCTGATTCCACTAACCAAAGCGGAGCGAGCTCATTGAAATCCGTACCCATTTGTGATAATCTGCGGACAAAATAAAAGTATGCCTTTGCCTTGTAAGGGAATTTTAAATGAATGGCTATTATATTTAAGTTTTCTGCAAAAAATCAAAATACCATTAATTAACTATTTGCTTATCTACTAGATTGGTTAAATATATAATTGAACATCTCAAACTATTTTTATTAGAACAACTCTACTATTTATTTGCAAAAGTAATGAAAGCTCTACTCTAATCATGAAAGTTTGGGATGGTTCTTCGGATGACAATTTGTAAGCTGCTTTAGCTCCATTTAGTCATTCTCACCATTTAATGATATAAAGACTTTAAGCATTTCATTATACACTCATCAAGATGATGACTAAAAAAGCAACTGTAATCAACACAATACCGATAAGCATTTTTCTATTCATTTTCCTCCAATGCATTCAAATGCTTCGCTAACACAAATCCCATACTAAAAGAGCCCTGCAATAAATAACCACCAGTGGGGCCCCACCAGTCTAACATTTCTCCAATAGCATAAGTATTTGGTATTTTCTTATACTGAAAATTCCCATTTATTTCATCTAAAGAAACACCTCCTAAAGATGAAATAGCTTTATCCAATTCTTCAGCAGAATGGAGAGTAATGGGGAGGGATTTGATGGTTTTTGCAAGTAGATCCATATCCAAAAAGCTTTCCTTATCTGAGAATTGTTTCAAGAGCGCAATGGAGCAACGATCTAGACTTAAATTCTCTTTTAAAATATGACTTATTTTAGCTCGTTTAGAACTCTTCAATTTATCCTGTATTTGCTGAATTAACAGCATTGGCTTGAGGTCCAGGTGGATGAGCGTAGTTTCTTCTTTAAGCAGTTTCTCTTGAATCTTCTGACTCAAGGCATAAATGGCATTGCCTTCCAAACCAAACTTAGAAATCACCAATTCGCCTTTTGAAACATGCTTATTGAATGTCAATGCAATATTCTTTAGAGGAGTCCCTTCATAGGTATTTATAAAGCTGTTATTCCAATCTACGCCAAAAGCACAATTAGCAGCTCTAAAAGGTTCTACGCGCACCCCACGCTCTTTAAATGCTTCAACCCATAAACCATCAGAACCGGTCACCTTCTTACTGGCTCCACCCATAGCAATTACCACAATATCAGATTTAACATCCTCTAATCCTTCAAAGCATAAATGCCCCTCCTCATTCCAACCCGTCCATTTGGTATCTAATTGAAATCCTACACCATTTGCGGATATATATTCTTTAATCTTATTGAGCACTTTCACCGGCTTTAGACCCTTTTCAGGAAATACCCTATTACTGGACCCTACAAATGTAGGAATCTCATGAACATGAAGCCAGTTTATCCAATCCTGATTAGTAAACTTCCGAATGATAGGATCCATAAACTCACGAGGAACATATTTAGATATGAATTCTTCTAAAGGGGAATTGAAAGTGAGGTTTAAGCCACCATCACCAGCCACTAAAAATTTCCGACCCACTGATTTCTTCTGGTCATATAGCGTCACCTGATACTTCTCGGTGTCTATTTCTGCTGCAAGCATTAATGCCGCAGGACCTCCTCCTATGATGCTTAATTTCTTCATGTAAATATCTATTTCTTTAGGTCTGGCTTATGATTTTGGAAATGCAATTTTGCAGTTTGAGATTTGTTCACCATCAATTGATGACAGCTGGTAAAATTAAACAAATAAAAATTAACGCTTAAAAATCAACAAGTAGGTAATTATCTAGAAAACTCAAAACATATATAGATTCAAAAAACAGAGCACAAAAAAACCCGGCCGCAAAAGCCAGGTTTTTATTATGAAAATGTGTGTAATTATATTTGTGGTCCGGCAGCCACTAAAGCTTTAGCATCGTCACTATCTGTAAATTTAGCGAAATTGGCAATAAACTTCTTGGCTAGATCTTCGGCTGAAGCATCCCAAGCTTTAGGATCTTCCCAAAGGTTACGTGGGTTGAAAATCTTACTGTCAACACCGTCTAATGCTTTTGGAATGTTTAATCCGAAAACAGGTAATGTTTCATATTCTGCATTCTCAAAAGAACCATCTAAAATACCATTGATGATGGCACGTGTAGTTGGTAAATCGATACGTTTACCAGTACCGAAAGCTCCACCAATCCACCCTGTATTCACCAAATAGGCTTCTGCTCCATGGGCTTCCATTTTACGGATAAGCTCATGCGCATATTTTGTTGGATCCAATAATAAGAAAGCAGCTCCAAAACAAGCAGAGAAAGAAGGGACGGGTTCTTTAATACCACGCTCTGTTCCTGCCACTTTTGCAGTATATCCACTAATGAAATGATATTTTGTTTGATCTGCTGTAAGCTTACTTACTGGAGGCAATACTCCAAAAGCATCAGCAGTTAAGAAAATGACTTTATTGGCGTGTCCAGCTTTTGAAACGGGTTTCACGATATTGTCAATATGATAAATAGGATAAGAAACACGAGTGTTTTTGGTTTTAGAGAAATCAGCGAAATCGATAACATTGTTTGCATCAAATGCTACATTCTCTAATAAAGCATCTTTCTTGATGGCTCTATAGATATCTGGTTCTTTTGATTCGTCAAGGTCGATGGTTTTTGCATAGCATCCTCCTTCAAAATTAAATACTCCATTTTCGTCCCAACCATGCTCATCATCACCAATTAATGCTCTGTTTGGATCGGCTGACAAAGTTGTTTTTCCTGTTCCTGAAAGACCAAAGAAAATAGCAGTGTTTCCATCTTCTCCAACGTTTGCACTACAATGCATTGCAGCAATTCCTTTTAGAGGAAGGTAATAGTTCATTACCGAGAAAATACCTTTCTTCATTTCGCCACCATACCAGCTTCCACCAATACAAGCCATGCGAGCCTTTAAGTTGAAAGCGGCATATACTTCACTATGTAAACCTTGCTCTTCCCACTTAGGGTTACTAGTTTTAGAAGAGTTAAAAACCACGAAGTCAGGCTCAAAGTTCTCGAGTTCTTCTTCACTTGGACGGATAAACATGTTTTTCACGAAGTGGGCCTGCCACGCCACTTCAACAATAAAACGAATCTTTAAGCGAGTATTTTCGTTGGCACCAGCATATCCATCCTGAATGTACAATTTTTTTCCTGTCAACTGCTCAATAGAATTGGCTTTTAACTCTTCCCAAACCTCTTCGCTAATAGGTTTATTATCAGAAGCGGGTCGGTGTTCGTTCTTCCACCAAATATTATTTACATTCTCCTCCTCTTCAACAATGTATTTGTCCTTTGGAGAACGTCCTGTAAAAATTCCTGTATCAACAGTAACTGCACCTAAATTAGTTACATAGCCCTTCTCGTAACCTTCTAACTTAGGGTTTGTTTCATGCTTATAAAGCTCGTCATATGAAAGATTGTAATAAATCTCCTCTACTTCATTAATTCCATAAGAAGCAAGGTCCTTTCTTACTTTTTCAATGTTTTTAGCCATAGTATTTTAAGTTTAATGATTTTATGCAAACGTTTGCAATGGGAGAACAAAAGTAAAAAGTATTTCGTTTTAGCCTTTATAATATGAAGATTTATTTGCTACTATTCTCTTTATTTAAAATGATTAAAATTAAACCTGCTGATTTCTAGGTAGTTTGCTGATTAACGAATAAATAGTATTTTATTTAATCAAGGTAATTAAACTTTTCTTTGTTTTGCACATCAAAGTCATCTAATAAATCAAGGAACACATACTATTATTAATATATGAAATCAATTTTACGATCATCAGTACTTAGCTTTATTTTATTGCTAAATATCAGCTTATTAGCACAGCAAGGACAAAGAGGAGGAAAAGGACCAGGTGGAAATAAAGATCTTCCTGCCATTGGCCAAATCAGTGGGCAAATTTTAGATGCCAACACCAACGAGCAAATAGAGTATGCTACCATTGCTCTTTATCATAAACGAACTAAAGAATTAACGGGAGGTACCATTAGCCAAAGAAATGGTAAATTCTATCTTGAAAAGCTAAAACCGGGCAAATATGACCTGAAGATTTCATTTTTGGGTTACGAAGAAAAAACCATAGAAGAAGTGATGATTAAAATGGAAGAACCCATTGTCAATTTACATAAGATTAAAATTACTCCAAGTATGAACAATCTAGAGGAGGTTGTTATTGATGGTAGTGCTCCCCGTATCGATTATAAGATAGATAAAAAGGTGATTAATGTGAGTAAACAAATCACTTCCATTTCTGGTTCGGCAGTGGATGTTTTAGAGAATGTTCCTTCCATTAAGGTAGATATTGAAGGTAATGTTTCACTGAGAGGAAGCACAGGTTTTACAGTTCTAATAGATGGACGCCCCTCTGTTTTGGATGCCAATGATGCCCTCCAACAAATTCCTGCTTCAACTATTGATAATATTGAAATCATCACTAATCCATCGGCAAAATACGATCCAGATGGCACTGCTGGTATTATCAATATTATCACTAAGAAAAACAAACTGCAAGGATTTAGTGGTATTGCGAATGTAAACTTGGGTTTGGATAATAAATACGGTGGCGACTTTTTATTGAATTATAAGAAGCGGAATTTAAATGTATTTTTTGGTGCGGATTATAATGTGAGAAGCCACCCCGGAACGAGTTATAGCTTGAGAGACACCTATAAGAATGATACTATTTATAGAACGATCATGAATGGTGACAATAATCGCGAAAGAACCATGTGGGGTCTGAAAGCAGGAGCGGATTATAGTATTGGTTCCAATGATATAATTGGGGTGAATTTCCGCTTTGGCGACCGACAGATGAATGGAAACACCACATCTTCCTACGATGAATGGAGAATACCTGAAGAACTTCATAATATCTATGAAAATAAAGACATGTCGGAAAGAGGAGGCCAGTTTTATTCGGCAACAGCAAATTACCAACATAAGTTTGAGAAAAAAGATCATGAAATAAAAGCAGAATTTAGCGCAGACAATAGAGATTTCAAAGATAATTCCACTAATGAGCTTACTAATGAAAATGATTTGGTAGTAGATGGAAAAATCAACACTGAAACAGGACCATCGAGCCGATTAAGAGGAAAATTAGATTATACACTTCCTGTAGGTGAAAAAGGTAAAATAGAAGCTGGTTTCCAAACCCGTTTTTCTAATAGCGAAGACAATACTGAACTTAAAGAATTGAATACAGAAACTGGTATATACGAATTGAAACCAGAATATACAAACCAAACTACCTATAAAAGAAATATACATGCCATCTATACTACCTATGGCAACGAAATGGGAAATTTTGGTTACCAAGCAGGAATTAGAGGAGAATATACTTTTAGAGATATTATTTCAAAAGCTACAGACGAGCAATTTGGAATCGATCGCTGGGACTTTTTTCCAACCCTACACCTATCTTATCAGTTTCCAAAAGAACATCAAATGATGGCCAGCTATACCAGAAGAATAGAAAGATCTAGAGGATGGTATTTAGAACCATTTATCACTTGGGTTGACGCTTTTAATGTACGACAAGGGAATCCTGATTTGCAACCTGAGTATATTGACAGTTTTGAAATGGGCTATTTAAAGAAAATAGGTAAAACTAACATGATATCTCTGGAAGGATATTATAGAGTTACACATAATAAAGTAGAACGAGTTCAAAGCGTATATCAAGATAATGTAATGCTCAGCAGTATTGAGAATGTGGGTAAAGATTATAGTCTTGGATTGGAAATGATGTTTAGCTTTCAGGTTTTTAAATGGTGGGAAATGGACTTAATGGGTGATTTTTATAAATACCGTGTTGAGGGTGTTCTTTATGATGAAGATTTCTCCAATAGTAGTAACAACTGGAGTTCGCGATTTAATAATACCTTCAATATTAGAAAAAGCACTAAGGTTCAAATTAACAGTATGTATAATGGCCCTACTGTAACTGCACAAGGTAAAAGAGAAGGTTTTTATATGGTAAATGCTGCGGTACGCCAAGATTTCTTAGACAGAAAACTATCAGCTGTGCTACAAGTAAGAGATATTTTTGCCACAGCAAAACGAGAAATGACCACCAGTGGCCCCGATTTTTATAATTATAGTGAATTTACGAGAGATGCACCAGTTGTAACGCTTTCTATCAGCTATAAATTTAATAATTATCGTGCCGATAGAAAATCTCGCTCAGATGCAGATGGCGGAGAAATGGAAGAAGAATAGAGAAGATGAGAATATAATATGCTTGAAAACCACGGGTTTTATTCGTGGTTTTTTTTGTTTCAGAAAATAGATAATTCAAGGTGATTCAAAGAGATAAAAGGCTTGATAATATACTTTGCTAGATATACACTAAATTCTAGGACTGAATTAAAACAAATCCCCTACGGGGAAGAAAAACAGTATAGCTAAGGTTTTATATAAAATCTTAACCGCTACACGGTAATATTTGGGGTGCAAACCGAGTAATCTCAGTTCAATATCAAATTATACCACAGTTTCAGATAATTAGCTCATAAATGACCCAAATTTATGAAGAGCTATCGGGATAAACAATGAAATTTTGGGAAATAGAGGGGCTAATTATCGAAATAGGTTAGTATTGCACAAAAGCATTACCCAATAAGTTCTGTATAAAGACATACAAAAGTGTTTTAAATTGCTCGTAGAGTATATGTTATAAAAATTCTATACAAAGTAAATCGCCTGAAAAAGGAAATACACATTCCTACTGTAAATACAAACATAAAAAAAAGAGCTACATCATGCAGCTCTTCATATTGTCGTTTAAGAATCAACTATTTCTTTTTATCGAAGAGTTTATCCTTATCGGTCTTCTCTACCTTGTCGTGGTTCTTTAAATCCTTAGAAACCGCTGAATAAGGGCCAGTAATCACTTCATCACCTTCTTCTAAACCAGAGACGATCTCGATATACTTATTATCCTGAATACCTGTTTTTACTTCACGCATGACAGCTTCTCCATCAACATGCATAAACACATATTCTTTAATTTCTTTCTCGTCTTCTTTTGCATCTTTTTTCTCTTTTTCCTCTTCTCGCAATTCGTAGGATGATTTCTTTCTTCCTGTGGTATCGTCACGAGTGGTAACAGCCGCTATTTCAACAGCAGGAATCATTTGACGAACCTCTGTTTGAATATCTACTGATGCAGACATGCCTGGACGGAATGGACTGAAACCTGCAGGTTTCCCTTCTGATAAATGCATATATGACTCACTTAACATTCTGATTTTTACATCGAAGTTAGTTACCTGATCAGCACTAGTACCAAGAGTATTGGCCGAGGTTGCAATCTCAGTAACCACTCCTTTAAATTTGTCTTTCAAGTAGGCATCAACCTCTATTAATGTAGTATCACCAATAGAAACCCTTACAATATCGTTCTCGTTCACTTCTACGTGTACTTCCATATTATTAAGGTTGGCAATTCGCATAAGCTCAGTACCAGCCGAAAACTGAGAAGCACCTTGTACTCGTTCTCCTTTTTCAACACTTAATAAAGAAACCGTTCCATCTTGAGGAGCAAAAACGGCAGTACGGGTGAGATTTTCTCTGGCTTCTCGTAAGCTGGCCTCGCTACTTTTTACTTGAAACTGTGCAGACTTTAATGTTTCTTCAGCGGCATCCACTCGGCTTTTACTTACTTCGTAAGTGGCTTCAACTTTTTCAAAATCCGAATCACTAATGACTTGCTTTTCCCATAGTTTTTGATTTCTTTCAAAATCTAAACGGTTTTGTAAAAATTCTGATTTGGCCTGAGCTAAACCTGCTTTTGCATTGGCTACAGAAGCCTTTTGGGAATTTAAAGAAGCCTCGGAGCGGTCAAAAGCAGTACGATATTGCTCTGGATCAATTTTGGCCAGCAGCTGTCCTTTCTCTACTTGATCTCCTTCTACAACAGTTAGCTCAATAACTTCGCCACCAATAAATGGACTCACTTTAATATCTTTTTCTGGTTGGATTTTACCATTGGCAGTAACTGTTTCGATGATGGTTTTCATCTCCACTTGTTCCACACTTACTTTGGTATTGTTTTCTTTACCCAAAACACCTTGTTTCTTCAATACTACCAATACAATAATGGCAATAACAACAACAGCGGCAAGGATAATCATCCATTTATTCTTTTTCATAATTTCGGTTTTACAAATGTTAAATGTGAATTACAAGGTCAATGGAATTCCCATGTAAAAATCTAATATCTTGGTTTTGAAAATATAATCGTATTTGGCTTGTAAATACTGAGATTGAGCTTGAGTCAATTTAATCTTAGCTAAGCTATAATCCACAGAATTTACCATCCCCACATTGAATTTTTCTTCGGTATAATTAAATGCTTCTGATAGAGATTCCACAGAGAATTTACTGGCATTATAAGTCTTGTAAGCAGCAATAGCATCGTGGTATTTTTGCTCTATATTTTTGCGAAGTTCATTCTTTCTTAATTGTAATCTGAAGCTTTGGTCTACTGTTTGAACTTTAGCACGTTTCACATTAGATTTAACAGCGTATCCATTAAAAATAGGAATATTTAGATTTAGTGTCAGATATTCTCCAGTATTTAAATCTAACTGATCTGAATAAGGGATATCTTCCCAAACGGGATCTAAATTACTATCCAAAACGGGATTTCCAGCATCATCGTAAGCAAGTTTCTGGGCAGAACTATAATAATTAGTGCTAATTCCTCCATTCAAGGAGAGACTAGGATATAGAGAGCCTTGAGCAATTTTCACAGACCTTTCGGCACTTTGAAGGTTCACTTCCCCCCCTTTAATTTCTGGCATAATATCCACAGCATTGGCATAAATTTGGTCGGAAGGAATAATTTGTAATTCTTGAGACAATTCTATTTTCGGGAAATCTATTTCTAAATCTGTTTCAGATGGTAAATCAAGGAACTGTTTTAAATCTAAATAGGCTAAAGAAAGGTTATTTTGAGCAGTAATCAAATTGGTTTCCTCTTGAGCACCTTGAGCTTGAATTTCTAATAAATCTCCGCGAGGTAGTGTCCCTGCCTCAACCAAATTATTGGTTCTTTCGATTTGTTGACGTGTTACTTCAACTTGTTGTTCCGCAACATTCAACAATTCATGACTGTAAATGATATTCAAATAAGCTCCTGTTAAACCCAAGGAAATATCATTTTCCATCTCCTCAGACACATAATTACTGGCTTTTAAGTCCAATTCGCTTTTTTGAAGCGTATTCCACTTTTTCATTCCACCAAATAATTCCAAACTACCGTTTAATCCAAAAGAATTTGATAAGGTAGACCTATCGATATAAAGTCCTGATTGACCTTGGTTTCTTCCCCAATTATTTCCTAAAGAAGCATTGGCATTTACTGAAGGAGCAAAATCCAACTTACTTTGCAAAAGATTAATTTCTGCAGTTTGAGTTTGTAGTCTGCTTTGTTTAATTTGAATGTTATTTTCAAGGGCGTATAAGATACATTCTTCTAGTGTCCATGTTTTTTGGGCTAAAACTGTACCTAAACCTAAAACCAAAAAAGAAAATGTAATCGCAATTATTTGGGGAAATAGTCTCTTTATCATCATCATTAGAGTTTAAATTCACAATAAAAGTAATAAACTAATAGTCATTAATTCTATATTTAATGTTTTTTAGCATCTAAAAACATGCCAAAGCCTTATTTTACCACTATTAGCGGCTTTTATGTCATCATTATGACGAATAGTGTTTCATGAGGTTACACCTGTTGTTCAAATATGAACAATAAAAAGCCGAAATCAGGAGGTTTGTCATGCTTAAAATCAGGGCAAACGCGTACTTTTAATTTTCTAATTATTTTTAATAAAGCTAACGCGGATTTGCAATCCGTGTGACTTAAATACATTCCTTAATGTTAATATTTTCGCACGTAAAACATTTCCGCGCTAGCATTATACCTATAGATTAAACTATTTTCTTCTAAATATAGCTTTTTAACAAAGTATGCGTTTACCCTGTGCTTAAAATACTGATATTATTATGTTTTCTAAGATTATATATATTTGCAATGGATATCTGAAACCTATATTAATTTAATGTAAATACGCGATTATCTCTCCTAACATTGTCTTAACAATATGGTAAATTAGCCTTAAAGCCAAAAGTTTGATTCCATGCGATTGTGCCTATATCTTTGCTTCATCAATTTAAATAAGACAAATCATGAAAAAAGGTATATTTTTAATCGTTCTAAGTTTAGTTTTAACTATTTTTGTTCAAGCATCAGTAGTAGAAAAAGTAACAGTTCCTCCAGTGGCAACCATGAGTATTAATGGTGTAATAGCTGATGTAGACACCGACGAAACTCTTGCAGGAGTTATGGTTAGTATTGAAGGTACAGATTACAAGACATTAACCGACTTAGACGGAAAATTCAGGTTTGAAGGTATTGAAGCTGGCGATTATGACTTAAAGCTATCTTATATTTCTTATAAAGAAGTAAAAGTGGAAAACATAGAAACTAAATCTAGTAACAAAACTTTAGAGCTGACACTCAAATCTGAGTAGAAAATACTATAAATGAAGAAAAGCATATTACTTTTAGCACTTAGCCTGATTATAACAGCCCTAAGTGCTCAAGAGTTGCAGCTACAAGAAGGGAAGGCCTATAAAGATGGAAAGCTTTTCACTGGAGTAGATGTAACTTTTTTTGTGGACACAGAAATAAAAGAAATTGAAACCAATTACGCTAAAGGATTAAAAGATGGCACTGAATTCTTTTTTCATGAAAATGGGCAAAAGAAAGCAGAGCGAGTCTGGAAAAAAGGAGCCAAAGAAGGTATTTGGATGAATTGGGATGAAGAAGGAAATAAAACCGCTGAAGCATCCTATACCAAAAACAAAAAAGATGGCGCTTGGTTTATTTGGTCATCAAAAGGAGTAAAACTTTTTGAAATGCATTATGATAAAGGTAAAAAAGTAGGTAAATGGCTACAGTGGGATGAAACTGGGCAATTAACCATGGAAAAAGAATTCTAGAAGAGATTTTATAATGATTGACTAAGCGCTAATATTTATTGGCGCTTTTTTTATTTGACAACACGAAAACCAATATAAGAGCTTGCTGCATTTGGATCTGCTCCTGGGTAACGAAAAGAAATGCCACTACAAACAACTGGATTATACCAAGAGCCACCTCTAACAACACGACTGACACCGGTTAATGGTCCCTGAGGATTATTTTCAGGACTTAGACCATAATAATTATATTCATACCAATCATTACACCACTCCATCACATTTCCACTCATATCAAAAAGACCTAATTCATTTGGTTTTTTGGTGCCTACTTCTTGTGAGCCATTTCCGTAATCTATAAAATACCAAGCTACTTCATTAGGATCGTTACTTCCGCTGTATATATAGTTCTGACTATTAATTCCTCCTCTGGCTGCAAACTCCCATTCCGCTTCGCTTGCTAGACGTCCTCCTAGCCAATTTGCAAAAGCTTTTGCTCCAACCCATGTTACAATAATTACAGGATGGTTATGCTTCCCTGACTCTGGGCTGAAACTTCCATTGCTATAATTAATCTGTACAAAAGAATTTTCAATTTCCAGATAGGTGACACCTTCAAAAACACCATTCTCACCACATCCTATATCGTTTAGAAACTGACAATATTGATAATTAGTGATCTCTTGTTTCGATATTTGAAAACTATTTAGGCTGACTTGATGCACTGGTTTTGTGTTTGCTTCCCCTTGTGCATCTCCCATTTGAAAACTTCCTCCAGAAACTTGTACAAATTCTATAGATTTATAATCTATTGTTTCTATTACTGTATCCTCCTTCTTTGTACAGGAAATAATTAGACAGGAAATAAGTAAAAAAGCTAAAATCTGTTGCCTTTTTATTATTCTATAATTCATAAGAAGTATTTTACATGCATTTTTTATGATAAATATATATGATAAATCAAGAAATAAGAAGGACAAATATCTATTTGATAAAGACCAAATGATATTTGTGCTCTCCTGAAAAGAATTTGGAGCGAAAATCTATACCAATTAAGTATTCTAATTCTTAATTTAACTTAAATCAATTCTAAATAAGAGAAAATGATTATCTTTGCACTCAAATAAAGATTAACCCTTTAAAATAAAAATATGTCAGTATTAGTAGGTAAAAAAGCTCCTGAATTTTCAGCTATGGCTGTAGTAAATGGTAACGAATTTGTAGAAAACTTCTCATTGAAGCAGTATATTGGTAAGAAAGATGTAGTATTCTTTTTCTACCCTTTAGATTTTACTTTCGTTTGCCCAACAGAAATTCTTGCCTTCCAAGAAAAAATGGAAGAGTTTGACAAAAGAAATGTGGCTGTAGTAGGTTGTTCAGTTGATTCTGAGCATACACATTGGGCATGGTTAAATACAGAATTAAAAGATGGTGGTATCAAAGGTGTTAAATATCCATTGGTAGCCGACCTTTCTAAAACTATTACTACAAACTACGGTGTTTTAGCTGGTGAGTATGATTATGACGAAGAGAATGATGTTGAAGTATTCGAAGGCGCTGCCGTTGCATACAGAGGATTATTCCTGATTGATAAAGAAGGTGTTGTTCGTCACCAAGTGGTTAACGATCTTCCATTAGGTCGTAGCATCGACGAAGCCATCCGTATGGTAGATGCACTTCAGTATTTCGAAAAGCATGGTGAAGTTTGTCCTGCAAACTGGAAGCCAGGAGAAGAAGCCATGAGTGCTTCTCACGAAGGTGTTGCTGATTATTTAGCTAAGAAATAAGTTAACTCCAAAAAATTGAAAAAAGCTACCTCTTATGGTGGCTTTTTTTGTGCCTGTATTTTTCCTATATTTGATGGTAACAAATAAAACCAATGAGATGAAGAAACAGTTATTAATGATTGCTCTAATGATAAGTTTAGGATTATCATCGTGGGCACAAGAAGAATTAGCTCCCTATTTAGGTGTTCAAATCCCAGGAGACATCAGTAGTCTGAGTGAGCAAATACAAGACCTAATCAGCAACGAAGGCTTCCACGTTATTGGACAATATCAAGTGGCCGATAGAGACGACCTTTTGGTGCTATGCTTTACCCGTGAGGATTTAAAGAAAGTATGTGAAGACTTTGAAGATAGGGGTGCTCTTGCATCGGTATTGAAGGTTGCTTTACGCAAAGTCAACGATAGTGTGGAATTGAGTTTGCTTCATCCTAATTATATGTTCTACGCTTATTTTGGGGATGATTATAAGATACAAGCACCAGCTTTAAAAAAGATTGATCAAGATGCTAAAAAACTTATAAAAGGCTTTGGAGAAGCTCAGCCGTTTGGTGGTGGATTAACAGCTGATGATCTAGAAAAATACCATTATAAGGTGATGATGCCCTATTTTGATGATCCTGTTGAGTTAGAGGAATATGCCAGTTTTGAGGAGGGTTTGAAATATATTCAGGATAAAATTTCTGAAAGTGGAGATGATATCAAGTTGGTTTATCAATTAATTGACGAGAGAAGACAGACAGCGGTGTTTGGCATCGGATTATTGAATGTTGAATTAGGTGAGCCCAGCTTTCTTCCTATCATTGGTGAAAGACATATCGCAGCCATGCCCTATGATATTATTCTACAAGGGAACACCGTAACTATGCTTCATGGTAAATATCGTTTTGCATTATATTGGCCAGAACTCACCATGGGGACTTTCATGAAAATCATGAGTACTCCAGGT